>JBFFCR010000323.1:0-5086 GCA_041559855.1 Anaerolineae bacterium
CATCAATGACATTCCCGACGATGTAGGCCGGTGCATAGGGACAGCTCGGACAGGCATGGGAGGGATCGGGCCAGGCAGGGAGGACTGGCAGAAAACGATGGGCACTGTCGGGAGCGGAGGTAGAGGTAGGGGTCGGCGGCTTGGGTCTCGCTGTTGGGGCAGGCGTCTCTGTGGGCGGGAGCAGCGTAGGTGTCGAGGTCGGTGTAGCTGAAGGCGGCAGCGGCGTTTCGCTGGGGCTCGGCGTTGCCGTGGGCTGCACCGGCAGAGGCGTGTCGGTGGGCAGTGGGGAAGGTGTATACGAAGGGCTCGGCGTAGGCGTGGCTGTGGATGTAGGAACTGGAGAGGCCATGCTGCCCACCACCTGCGTCGGCGTGGGCTGCGTTGGAGCCGGCACCGCGTCAGTTGGCGGCTGGCGACAGCCGGTCAGGAATGCCACCAACACCAGGCCCAGCCAGAGGCGGATCGAATCTCGCTTGTGCATCTCAGCAGACCCTCCATTTAAGCGCGCAGGCACGGACCGGCCAATCAGCCGGGACTCTGGCGCTCCCTCGAGATAGCTATGACGGCAGCCCGTAAACCTGCGTGTGCCGCAATATGTGCGCCAAGGCCCTTGCGGTGCCGAGGGGATGGAGACGAGTTTGACTGTCAAGTGACTCCACACTCGCCACGATCTGGGCGCCTTCATCAAGGAGCTCAGCCAGAGTCGGCTTCCGCTCTGGACCGCGGATCACCTGCTCCCTGGTCAACGCGATGACGGCCAGTACTTCGTCCTCCTGCAGGTTCCCGGGCAGGTCGCATAGTTGTGCTACGTAGACTACGATCCGGTACAACTCACCGGCGCGCGGCGTGCCTGGCGGATGGATCATCTCGTACAAGGCCAACGGACGCGGCAGGTCGTTCAGCTCGACCTGGCGGGCCGGCGCACCTTGGGGAATGTGCCAGGTGATGGGCGCAGACATGATCTCGACGTCAGTGCCGACCTCCTCCTGAGCTTCGCGACGAGCGCATCCCAGCCAGTCCTCACCAGGCTCGAGGTGCCCGCCGATGCCGGCATAGAACCGCTCACCCGGCGGGCAGTGGTGACCTCGGCCTGCCAGAAAAAAGAGGTAGCGGCCATCGTCGTCCTGCAGGGCCAGGCCAACCCCTGCTTCGGCGCCTTCCGGACAGAAATCGGCTATTGACCGTATCACACTCCTGTACCCTCCCTTCTTGGGCGCACGAGCAGTCGCCAGAGACCTGCCACAAAGTTGACCCTTGGCACCCGTCGCATGTAGCGTATGTACTCATCGCCGAACTTTTCGACACAGTACTCATCTGATTTGAAAGTGTCGATATAGATCAGCGTCATCCCCACCACAGCCAGGACACCGAGCAGCCAATGTTGCCCCATGAATGCCAGGGCCGGGTTAAACAGGATGCCAGCCGTGCCGCCCTGGGGATGCCGGACTATGGCATAGATCCCCGAGTCGACGAGGGCTGTGGTCTCCATGTAGCTTTTTCCTTCGGGTACCCTGCCCCTGGAACGCAGCGTAAAGATGGGCAGGATAGCAAAGACAACCCCGATGGCCCAGAGCACCCATCCGACCACAACGAGGGCCGGGTACCTGGGCTCACGGAAGACAAACCACGCCAGTATCATCTCCGAGATCAGTAGTGCGCTCCAGATCCAGGCCAGAAGGTGGGGGTGCAAACCATAGAGCACTCTCTTCCAGTTCTTCATCATCAGCCTCCTTCTCTGCGGCCCACCTCGCAGTCCAGCGGTTCACTCAGAGCTGGCCCGCCCGCCCCGATGGCGACGCCGCTGCCGGCGGCCAGAGCCCGCACGGCGGTTTGAGGAGCCACGACCTCGCGCAACAGTGGCAGTTGGCTGTCCGATTGCCCGGCGATCGAGGCCGTCCAGCAGGTAATACGCAAGGCGCGGCACAAGCTCCCGCCCTGCCCAGCTCAGCGCTGTACCTACCACCGGCAGTACCATGGCCCGCAAGGGCAACGGTGCAGGTTGGGTTTCGAGCTGGAGAACTTTTGGATGTGCAGGGGCAGTTGGCGCGAGGACCGGCAGATAGTCAGTTGCCTGCTCGGTGATGACGATTGCGCCCGCTGGACAGGCGGCGACACAAGCCTCACACTCACGGCACAGCGCCTCATCTACTACTGCCCTGCCCTCGAGCAGGTAGAGAGCGCCGTGCGGACAGACTTCCAGGCAAGCGCCACAGCCGTTGCAGCGCTCCGCATGGATGGTTATCAAGTCAGTTCACCTCCTTTGGCGTACCTATGGCTTTTCAGCCCTGAGGAACCATTGCAGCCCTTTGTCATCGCCCTCAATCCCGTTGAAACCAGCGTCCCTCAAGAGAACGGAGACCTGCTCAAGAGTGAATCTGAACATATCCAGATGGTGAAAGAGGCCAAGCAGCTTTCGCTTCCATGGAGAAAGCCATGCCAGGTTATAGTCTTTGAGGATCAGGCTGCGGCCCGGCTTCAGCACCCGAAGTGCCTCCGTCAGGCCCTTCTGCTGGTCATCCCACTCGTGAAACGAAGACTGGCTGACCACCAGATCCACCGAGTTGGCTTCCAACGGAATCTCCTCAGCAGTTCCCAACCTTGCCTCGAAACCCGAGACCCCAGCCCTGCTGGCATTTTCACTCGCGATCCTCAGCATCTCGCCGGAGGGATCCACACCGATTACCCTGCTCCTTGGCCAGATCTTGTGCATCTCGATGGCTAGCAAGCCCGGGCCGGTACCGACGTCCACAATGACTGCCCCCTCTTCGAGGACAGCCACGCGCTGCTCGATTCTTCTGGCGAGAGGGGCGTACATGAGCCTCACGCCAATTCTGGTCTGGCGATTGTACCGTACAGCGCGTTCGCCATCTTCCCAGGATCCAGAGTGTTCCTTCATCGACACCTCCCTTTTGGCCGATCGCCGCCTCAGTTCTCTTCCCCCAGAGCTTGTGGGTGACCTTCCACCGGGCGCCGGCGGCGCATCTCGGCTTCATCCAGCACGCTGACCTGTGGCGGCTTGGCGCCGTACACGTTGACCACCGGCAGCCCTGCAAAGACCTCCTCGATCTGTGCCATGTCCGCCCGGCTAAGAGGCGGCGTGGGGCTGGGCCGCAGTGGCGTGTTTAGCTGCACCTCATCAGGGTTCAAGCTCCAAGCCAGGTCGGCCTTCTCGGCTGCACGCTCCCGGTTGGCGGGTACAAACATCATCTGCAGCGCCAGTCTCCCGTGGAATTCGCGGCGAAGCGCGCGGATACCCTCGATCACCAGGGACCACGTCACACCCCCGATCGGCCGGTTGATGGCCTGAAAACACTCCTCATCAGGTGCGTCCAGCTTGGCGACTACCAGATCGGCACGGGTCAGATCGCGGCGTACATCGGGTCGAGACAGCAGCGTTGCGTTGGTCAGCACCGCCACCGGCACACCTTGAAGCGTAGGTGATCCCCGCACCAGTTCGATCGCCTCCCCCAGGTTGGCCGCCAGCGTCGGCTCGCCCGTGCCGGAGAAGGTACTATGGTCTACGTCCTTTGCCTTGAGCGGCAATGCGTCCAGCTCGGCTTGCAGGCGCTCCATCTCGACGAACATCTGCCGTTCGGCGGTAAAACGGGTTGTCCGGCCCAGCTGACAGTAGACGCAATCGAAGGTGCAGACCTTGCCCCTGCCCGGGAGCAGATCGATCCCCAGCGAGCGTCCCAGCCGCCAGGACGGCACCGGACCATAGATCGCAGGCATCGGCTAGTGAGCGTAGTTGTCGGTGTGACCGGCTGGCCCACCCAGCTTTTCCAGGGCGGCGGTCAGGGCCTCATTCACCCACCCGAGTTGCTTGGCTGCCAGAGCAACCTCTTCAGCCACTTCCTCCTGCCCGGCAGCGCGAGCCCTCTCTGCCCAAAGGTCGAACTCTGCAGCGTGCTCGTCATTGTGCTCGATCCAGTGGGGCAGCAGTGCCCGGATCTTTTGCAGATCATCCATCGTCACCCTCCTGTCCCTCCGACACGGGAACCAAAGTCACCGTGTGCTTGAGAAAGTCAATGCGCCCCACGCGGGCCTGAACCGTCACCGGCTCCTCGAAGAAGGCCTGCAATCGCAACCCTTCCTCCACTGGTTCCAGCAAGACCACGTCGCGCATCAGTTCCTTTTCCTGACCACCTTGAGCAAGATACACCGTCGCTTGGCACATATCACACACTCTCCTACTGACCGTTACTTGAGATTTCGATTGCCTGTCCCACTGTCACTACACAAAAGTCTGAGCCCCACGCTTCCTTGAAGGCACTCAAGGACCATTCACAACTGTCGTGCGGCGAAAGGGCGATCCGCTTCAGTCCCTTCTCCTTCAAGTACTGAAGCACTTCGAGCACCTCATCCTTCGTCATGGGCTTCCAGAAAGGACGGTCACCACCGGCGACACGCTGAACCCCCAAACTGGTGATCGGAAAGTGGAGACCACCCACCAACCCATACAACGGCTCGTCAAAGAGCGCCTCGGCCCGCTCAACGATGCGGCGCATGCCCTGGTGCCCGCAGCCAACGATGAGCACAATGCCCTTGCCAGCCAGGTTTACTGCCAGCGCCTGCTCCGGGGTCAAGCCCAGGAAAAACAACGCGCGGGAGATCGGCCCTATCGTGGCCACACCTGGAGCTACGATCTGGGGCGACTCCACCACGCGTATGTCCACGGCGGGGTGCTGCAACGGTTCTGGCACATAGATGGGAGCTCGCCACTGCTCCGGTTGGGCGCTGGGCAGCACAAACGAGTGGGCCAAGTGAGCCTTGAGGCCGCCGACATGGTCCAGATGGGCGTGCGAGATCACAACCGCGTCCACTGTATCAAGGCTCACGCCCAGGGCCGCAGCATTGCGCTGCAGCGGTGAGGGAGACTCCTTTTGGGCATTGAGCCCTAGGTCAAATAGCAGCCGGACATCACCGGCTTCGATGAGGTACGACACGCCTGCCTCACCCACCAGCTCGTCACTAGCTGTGTGGGCATCCACCAGCGGCATGATAGTCAGGTGCTCCACCGGTTCCAGGTCGAGCGTCTCAGGCTGGAATCTGTCCCAGTCCTCAGCAGCCTGGCGCTGATTGCGGC
>JBFFCR010000324.1:0-5066 GCA_041559855.1 Anaerolineae bacterium
CAGGAAGAGGTAGGGTGCAAGGGCGCGATAACCAGCACCTTTGGCCTGCAGCCAGACGTGGGTGTGGCTATCGACGTTACCTGGGCAAGGCAGCCCGGCACGCAGGACGAATACACCTATGAGTTGGGCAAGGGGCCCACAATCGGATGCGGCCCGAACTTTCACCCCAAGCTCCAGGATGCGCTGATCGAGACCGCGAGCAAGCTGGAGATCAGCCACCACGTGGAACCTGCGGCGCGACCCGGCGGTACCGACGCCTGGGCCATCCAGGTCTCGCGGGAGGGCATCCCGGCGGCGCTGATCTCCATACCCCAACGCAACATGCACACTCCGGTCGAGACGGTATCGATCAAGGACATTGAGCGCACAGGCCGGCTGCTGGCGGCGTTCATCGCCCAGCTGGACGGCGATTTTCTGGACAGCCTGGTCTGGGACCTGGGCCTGGACGAGGAGTAGGAGGCCGAGTTGCTGCTAGAGAAACTGTCCAATGCTTTTGGACCCTCGGGTTGCGAGGGTGAGGTGCGGCGGCTGCTAGCGCGGGCGCTGCGCGACAAGGTAGATGATCTCCAGATTGATGTCCTGGGCAACCTGATAGCCTTCAAGAAGGGAACTGGCCCGGAACCGCGCATGAAAGTGATGGTGGATGCTCACACCGACGAGGTGGGGCTGATGATCACCCGTGTTGAGAAGAACGGGTTGTTAGGCTTTCGGGCAGTGGGTGGCGTGGATGCCCGCCTGCTCATGGCCAAAGGCGTGGTTGTCGGCGAGAAAAGGCTCCCGGGCGTGATCACTGCGCCACCTATCCACCTGACCAAAGCAGAGCAGCGTGAGCAGGTCCTCAAGATCGAGCAACTGACCATAGACATCGGCGCCAGCAGCGAGAACGAGGCCAAGGGCCTGGTCAAGATCGGAGACTATGCAGCCTTTGACACGCGCTTCGAGGTGCTCGATGAGGGCGGCCTGCGCACGGTAAAGGGCAAAGCCTTCGACGATCGGATGGGCTGCGCCGTGGCGGCTGCTCTGGCCGACTCTGAGTATGAGGTGGATCTGTACCTGTCGTTCAGCGCACAGGAAGAGGTGGGACTCCGGGGCGCACGGGTGGCGGCATACCGCATCGAGCCGGACCTGGGCTTTGCACTGGAGGGCACCATCTGCGACGATATGCCCAAGAAGGAGGATGTCAGTCCGACGACCGAATTGGGCAAGGGGCCAGCTATCAGCATCATGGACCGCTCCTTTGTAGCTGACCGGCGTCTGGTGCAACTGCTGGTCGACCTGGCCAAAGCGAACGGGATTCCCTACCAGTTCAAGCAGCCGGGCACCGGCGGTACCGATGCAGGGGCGATTCACCTTTCAAAGGCGGGTGTGCCTTCGGTTGCCGTTTCCGTTCCCAGCCGCTACATCCACTCGCCGGTGAGCATGGCCAGCCTGAACGATTTCGATCACACGGTGGCGCTGATGAAAGCGGCGTTGATGGCCCTGCCCGGGGCCTGGGGTTAGCATCGCGACACGCGATTTGTGAGGAGTACGCCTGTGAAAGAGCTGATCAAGAAACTGACCGAGAGCTATGGTCCTTCGGGCCGGGAAGAGCAGATCCGCGAGATCATCCGCGCCGAGGTGGAGGCACTGGCCGATGAGGTCCGCGTCGATGCCATGGGGAACCTGATCGTCCTGAAGAAGGGGAGTGGCGGGGGCAAGAAGGTGATGCTCGCCGCGCACATGGACGAAATCGGCCTGATCATCAGCCATGTCGATGAGGAGGGCTTTCTGCGTGCGCAAGGGATCGGCGGCGTGGATCCGATTATGTTGTCTGGCGGGCGGGTGCAGTTCGCCGATGGCAGCATCGGCGTCATCGCGCCCGAGAAGCGTCCCGAGTTCCGCAAGAACCCCGAGCTTGCCAAGCTGTATATCGACGTCGGGGCCACCAGCAAGGCAGAGTCCGCGGATCGACTGGGCCAGGTGGTGGGCTTTGTGCGCCCCTTCACCGATATGGGTCAGCGGGTTGTGTCCAAGGCCATGGATGATCGGATTGGCTGCGTCGTGCTGGTCGAGACCCTACGCCGTCTGGGAAGCTCACCGCACGATCTCTATTTCGTCTTCACTGTCCAGGAGGAGGTCGGCCTGCGCGGTGCCCAGACGGGCGCTTTTGGCGTGGAGCCCGATATTGGCATCGCAGTGGACGTCACTCTTGCCGCCGACACGCCGGAGGCACCCAAGATGGCGATGGCTCTGGGCAAAGGTCCGTGCATCAAGGTCAAGGATGGACGGATGCTGTCGCACCCTGGACTCAAGAACCTGCTCATCGAGACTGCGGAAGTGAACGAGATCCCCTACCAGTTGGAGGTGCTCGCCTGGGGTTCTACCGATGCCGCTGCGATCCAGCTTTCGCGGGGTGGGGTGCCGGCTGGTTGCGTATCGATCGCCTGCCGCTATGTGCACAGCCCCTCAGAGATGGTGGACACCGACGATGTGGAAAACGCGGTCAAGCTGCTGCTGGCTGTGCTGGCGGGCTCCATCGAGGTCTAGACGGGTTGCAGCTTTGAGCGCACTCGGACGCGCGCTGAACTGGACCATGTCACGTTTCCTGCGCCGGTTGGCCGATGCCCACCGGCACATGGGCAACGCGTACAGCAACGTGCAGGAACATCGTGCTGCTGTGGGGAACTATACGCGCGCCATTTCCTTCGACCCAGCCTACACCTATTCCTATTTCAGCCGGGGCGTGCTGCGCTGGCGGGAGCTGGGCGAGTATGAAGGGGCGATCGAGGATCTGAGCCGCGTGCTCGAGCTGGATCCGGCCTGGGCGGAAGCCTACTTTAACCGAGCCCTCGCCTACAAGATGAGTATGCGCTACGAGGAAGCCATTGGCGACCTGGAGCGGTACGTGGCGGAGGGAAGCGATCCGTTCTGGCTAGAGTCGGCACGGAGGCAACTGCAAGAACTGGGCACGATCTCCGCCACCAACCAGGGACCATAGATGGTCACGATAGTGCTCTATGCATGCCTCGGTTTCCTGGTCGGGGTGTTGATCAACCTCCTGGCCGATCAATTGCCACGCTGGCGGCGGGTGAAACGGGTTCCCTTTTGTCCCTACTGCGAGGAACCGCGCCCGTTCTGGGCATGGAGCGGCACCTTGGCCTACCTGCGCCTCAAGCCAGCGTGCGAGCACTGCGGCGCGCCGATCTCATGGCGCCATCCCCTGGTGGAGTTGGGCACGGCTGGGCTGTTTGCTTTTCTGTGGGCCCGCTATGGGCACGGTGACTCTAGCGCGTTTCTCATTCCATACACCGTCTATTCGTCCATCCTGGCACTGGCGCTGGTCATCGACCTGGAGCACAAGCTGATCCTGAATGTGGTGATCTATCCTGCTTGGGCGCTGGCCTTGCTGGGCAGCCTGCTCCACCCTGAGCCGCGCTTCTTCTGGTTATCCTTGATCGGCGGGGCGCTGGGGTACGGCTTGCTGCTCCTGGTGTACCTGCTTGGCGTGCTCTTTGTCAAGGTGATGGGCAGGATGCGGGGCAAGCCGGTCAATGCCGTTGCCTTTGGCTACGGCGATGTGCGCATGGGCGGTCTTGTGGGTCTGATCGTTGGTTTCCCTGGGGTGCTCTCCGCTCTGTTCATTGCCATCATGCTGGGCGGACTTGCGGGCCTCCTATACTGGTTCGTCTCGGCTGTCATCCGGCGCAATTACTCGCTCTTTACAGCCATTCCCTACGGACCCTTCTTGATCATCGGCGCCCTGTGGATGATGTTCTTTGGCATGTAGGCGGACACAATCGCGCCTCCCACCCTGCACAGATCACCGTCCAGGCCCCGTGGTGCTGGGCTCTGTGAGTCTCTGGTGATCGGTCAAGGGTGCATCACAGATTTCTGGGCACTACAGCGCATGTCTGGAGATCCCAACTGAGGAATCATGTCATGCCGAACGGAGCGGAGCGATGTGAGGCATCTCTACAGCACAAGAGGCAAGATCTCTCGCCTCCGCAGGGCCTCGGCTGCGCTCCGGTCCTGCGGAGGCTCGAGATGACAGAGGCTTCGGGAGAGGCCGTCCAGAAAGTTGGGACGCACCCATCGGTCAACCCGAGCGGACGGGCGGTTGCGTGGGTATTAAGGCGGTGGTATAATGGCGGTGGACAGGAAGAGATGCAAGGAGAGTCGTGCTGCTATTGTGTTCAGGCAAGAAGGTGATGGGCTGGCAAGGGATAGGGGATCGCACCGCACCCGCGAGGCTGCGGCAGGGGCCTGATGCTGCGTGCATGAGGCCCCTTTTTTCATGGGTCAAGCGAGGTAGAAGCAGGAGGGGGTGCCCGTGAGCATGTTGAGACAACTCTACCAGTTGCAGCTCGTTGATAGCGAGCACCAGGACAAGTCCGGGCAACTGAGGATGGTGAACGACGGCTTGGGTGAGAGTGACGACGTCCTGCGGGCGCAACAGGCCGTTGCCGAGACAGAGGCCGGGTTGAGCGAGCTACGGGCGCAGATGCGCGCCCTAGAGCTCGAGATTGCCGGGGTGAGCGGCAAGCTGAAACAGAATCAGGACCGGCTGTATGGCGGCCGAGTTCGGAACCCGAAGGAATTAAGCAATCTCCAGGAGGAGGCCGCCGCGCTGCGCCGCCGCCGCTCCGAGTTAGAGGACAGGCAGTTGGAACTGATGATCTCGATCGAGGAGGCGGAGGCCGAGCTTGCTGAGCGCCAGGCCCGGTCAGGGCAGATCGAGGCAAGCTGGCGCGCTGAACAGGCACGCTTGCTGGCAGAGAAGGAGGACCTGGAGCTGCGCCTGGCTGAGCTGGAGGAGAAACGCGACGGTATGAGGGCTCAGATTGGGGCAGGCGACCTCGCTCTCTACGACGGGATGCTCACACGGTTGGGGGGCACGGCTGTGGTTCGTCTCAAGAAAGGCATCTGCACTGCCTGCGGAGTCGATGTGCCCACCAGCATGGCCCGTGCTGTGGAGCGGGGCGAAGACGTGCACGAATGCCCCATCTGTGGCAGGCTCTTGTTCGGTGGGTGAGCTACTGTAACTTTTCTTCCTCGGCAAAGCGCCGGTAGGGTGATAGGCGCTCGAG
>JBFFCR010000325.1:0-5057 GCA_041559855.1 Anaerolineae bacterium
GCAGCACCTGGATCTGCTCGGCCAGGAGTTCGAGAGGGGCGGAACCGGCGTCGGCGCCCGCGGGCAGGAGGTGTTCCTCTTCCACGCCCTGGCGC
This sequence comes from Anaerolineae bacterium, assembly GCA_041559855.1. Taxonomy (GTDB): domain Bacteria; phylum Chloroflexota; class Anaerolineae; order JAAYZQ01; family JAAYZQ01; genus JBFFCR01. The sequence continues at coordinate 96 of JBFFCR010000325.1, forward strand.
CCGGCGAGACCGAGATCACCTGCGACTACCAGCGCCCCTGGGACAAAGAGAGCCGCGACAGCAAACGTTTCCGCGTCGCGATCTCGGCCTAGATTGCTACCATGAAAGCAGGCCGGGCGGTCCCTCGCCCGGCCTGCCGATTCGATTGGAAACAGCCCGACTAGATCGTGTCGGCCAGCACGGACTCCCGGACCTGCACCGGCGCCGGTTCGAGCGCCTGCAAGATGGCCACGCGACCGCGGGCCTTGGGCAACGTTTCGCCGATATAGACGCGGGCCAACTCCTTCTTTCGCTCTCCCTCGCGAGCATCGCGCAGCACCAGCCATGAGGTCAGGACGTCCACCGACAGATCGGACAGATCTGAGGCGTAATAGTCGATCAGCGCGCGGTCGTCCGCCTCCTTCATGTGATCGATGGTTCGCTTGAGCAGGGCCGTGGTCTCGTTAACCTGGCGCTTCAGCCCCTCCAGCTCGGGGCCATAGTCCTGGCCCGCCCATTCGTCGAGCAGGTCATCCAGCGCGTGCCCCATCAGCGGGCCGGTGGCTGCTACCACCTGGAGCTGGCTGGTGCCCTCGTAGATGCTGGTCACGCGGGCATCACGGTAGAGACGCTCGATGTTGAACTCGCGCATATAGCCTGTGCCGCCGTGGACCTGCATGGCCTGGTAGCAGACCCGGTTCACCATCTCTGTCGCATGATATTTCGCCAGGGGCGTCAGCACGTTTGCCAGGCGTTCCGCCTGCTTGAGCCGCTTGCGCCCTTCCGCATCCAGCTCGCCCCGCGCCTTCAGGTGATCGTACGCCTTTTTGATGTCCACCCAGTACCCAGCCTCATAGACAAACGCCCGAGTGGCCTCGATCTCACCGCGCATCGACAGCAGCATGCGGTACACAGCGGGGATGCCGTCGATCGACTGGCCGAATTGAACCCGCTTGCGCGCATACTGGTACGCCTCCCGGTAAGCTGCCTCGGCAATGCCCACCGCCTGGGCTGCCACTCCCATCCTGGCCCCGTTCATCATCGCCATGGCATACCGGATCAGGCCGTAGCGACGCTTGCCTACCAGGCGGGCGGGCGTGTCGCAGAACTCCATCTCGCAGGTGGGCGAGGCATGGAGGCCCATCTTGTTCTCAATGCGGCGGATCCGCACAGACTCGTCAGCCTCTATCTCGAACAGGGAGAGCCCCCGGGCATCGGTCGAGCCCTCCTCCGAACGAGCCAGAACCAGGAGGATATCGGCGTTCCCGTTCGTGATAAAGCGCTTCACGCCATTCAGCTTCCAGGTCCCTGCGTCCTCGTCGTAAGTAGCGTGTGTCTGCACCGCACCCAGATCCGAACCCGCATCAGGCTCCGTGAGCACCATGGCCCCCGTCACCTCACCCCGGGCAAAGCGATGCAGGACGCGCTCCTTCATCTCCTCGTCGCCATACTCGGCTATGGTAGCCGAAATCTCTTGCAGGCCGAAAACCGACATCACCCCCGGTTCCGCCCGCGAGAGGATCTCGATCATCATCTGCAGGATGCTGCCCGGCAGGTTGAGCCCCCCGTACTCCCAGGGCAAGAGTGCGCCCATCAGCTCGGCCTGGCGAAGCGCCTCCAGGCCTTCCTCCGTCGCCTCGGTATAGAGAACCTTCCCATCCTTGAACTGAACACCCTGCTCATCGGCTTCGGCTGCCCGCGGCGCAATCACGTTGGCCGCAATGTCGCCCAGTACCTCCAGGATGAGCCGGTAGCTATCCTTCGCATCCGCATAGCTGCGCGGCGCGCCAGGATACTGCTCGTGCTTTGTGTAGCCGTCCTCGAGGATGTTGACCGATTCCTCGAGATCCAGCCTGTCCAGATGGTACATGAGGTCCGCATTGTCGCTGAAAAAGTTGGCTGTCATGCATCTTCTCCAGAGGTCGTTCCCCCGCGGTACGCCTCGATCATCGCCGGGATGACCTGTCGCAGATCGCCCACGATCTTGTAGTGGGCGATGTCAAAGATCGGCGCGTGGGGATCGGTGTTGATGGCAATGATCTTGCTAGACTGATCCATACCGGCCCGGTGCTGCACCGCGCCCGATATGCCACAGGCGACATACAGCCGCGGGCGCACCGTCACGCCGGTCTGCCCCACCTGGTGCTCCTGTGAGATAAAGCCCGCATCCACCGCGGCGCGCGAGCCTGCCACCTCTCCGCCCAGCACGCGGGCGAGCTCATGGATCAGCTCAAAACCCTCGCGGCTACCGACCCCCATGCCCCCGGCGACGATGACAGAAGCACCCTTCAGGTCCACCGCCGGCAGGCGGATCTCTCGCTTCAGCACCTCCAGGGCCGAGTGGCTTCCGTTGAAAGTGGGCTCGATCCGCTCTACCTCGCCCTGGCGCGTTCGGTCCGGCTTGCCCAGCTTCATCACGCCCTCGCGTACCGTCGCCATCTGCGGGTGCATCTCGGGGTTGACGATGGTAGCGATCAGATTGCCACCGAAAGCCGGCCGGATCTGGTACAAGAGATCGTCGTATGTCACGCCCCCGCGCTCAAAGCTGCCGATCCGCAGGTCGGTGCAGTCGGCGGTCAGACCCGCCCGCACAGCGCTGGCAATGCGCGGCGCCAGATCGCGCCCAATCGGCGAGGCACCAAAGAGGACAATATACGGTTGCCGCTCTCGCACTAGGTTGGTGGCAACCTCGGCGTACGGCAAGGTGCGGTAGACCGCCAGCTGGGGGTGTTCTGCCAGAAAGACCTTGTCCGCCCCATGCGCAATGACCGGCTGGGCCAATACCCCAATCTCGTGACCAAACAACAGGGCACAAACCCGTCCCGACAGAACTGCGGCCAGCTCCCGCGCCTTGCCAAGCAACTCCAGGCTCACCGGAGCGATCTTGCCCTCCTCCTGTTCGACAAAGACCCACACCTCGTGCATATCGCCCATCTCTACACTCCGTCTCACAGGATATAGTCGCGAGCCAGTTCTTCAAACAAGCCTGCCAGGCCCTCTTGGCAGGGATCAATCTCCTGGGTGCCGCCTCCTGCCAGCGTCACAAAATCGACCTTGAGCACCTTGGTCGGCGAGCCCGCCAAACCCACCCGATCGAGGTCTGCACCGATGTCAGCCGCGCTCCAGACGGTGATCTTTTGGTCGCGTGCGGCAAGGTAGCTGTCCAACGCCTCCTCCGTCTCGAACTCGGGCCATCGCTCCAGGAGCGCCGAGTATTCCAGAGGCGTAGCCGCCAGCTTGTAGCTCATCATCCGCCGCACCGAAGGAGGCCGCGGATGATTGGCAGAACTGACGACCGTGAGCAGACAGGGCAGTGTGCACCTGACCGTCTCGGTGCCGAGGGGGAGCGCTCGCCGCGCGACAAGACTGCCGTCCTGAAGCGTCTCGATCGCCTCGGTGTAGGTGATCTGCGGCAAGCCCAGCTTCTCGGCGACCTGCGGGCCTACCTGGGCCGTGTCGCCGTCGATGGCCTGGCGCCCGCAGAAGACCAGGTCAGGCTCCCCGTATTCCCGGCCTATGCGCTCCACAGCGCAGGCGAGGGCGTACGAGGTCGCCAACGTGTCCGAGCCCGCCGTCTTGCGGTCGGTGAAAAGGATGACTCGATCCGCGCCGCGGTAGAGCGCATCGCGCAGCACATCGGCGGCCCGCGGCGGACCCATGGTCAGCACGGTCACCTCGCCGCCATACTCCTCCTTGATCTGCAGCGCCATCTCCAGCGCGTTCATGTCCTCGGGGTTAAAGATCGCCGGTAGCGCGGCGCGATTGACCGTGCCATCATCTTTCATCGCCTTGCCCGTGATGTTGGCTGTGTCCGGCACCTGCTTGACCAACACCACATAATGATACGGCATGGGACCCTCCTGAGCAGATATCGCAAACAAAGGACGAAACTCCGGCGTTCCGGACCTTCGCCCTGCGCCCATTGTCTATGATCATTGTCGCCGCGTCAAGTGCGTTACCCGGCGCGGCTAGCCAGCAAGCAGTGCCGCGCTGCGGCGAATGACAGCCTCGGCCTCGGCTACGATGCGATCGATCAGATCCTGCACCGGAGCGACCTCACTCACCAACCCCACCGACTGCCCGGCCACCACCGAGCCTTCCATTACGTCGCCGTCAACAATGGCCGCCCGCAGTCTGCCGACACCATAGTCGAGAATCTCGGCCTCCGAGACACCCTGCCGCTCCAGTTCCCTGAACGATCGGACGAACGGCCCCCGGATGCAGCGCACCGGATGCCCCACCGTATCGCCAGTGACGAAGGTCGACCGGTCGTGGGCCCTGACGATCCGCTGCTTATAGTTATCGTGAGCCGGGCATTCGGTCGAGCAAATGAAGCGGGTGCCCATCTGGATGCCAGCAGCGCCCAGTGCCAGAGCCGCTGCCAGGCCTCGCCCGTCGGCGATTCCCCCCGCTGCGATCACCGGAATATCCACGGCATCAACCACCTGGGGCACCAGGGGCAGCGTCGCCACATCGCCAACGTGCCCGCCCGACTCCATACCCTCGGCGATCAGTGCATCAACGCGCTCCCGGGCCATCCGCCGGGCCAGCGCCACGGAAGCCACCACCGGGATGAGCAAGATGCCTGCCCGTCGCAGGGGGCCCAGGTAGGGCCCGGCCGTACCGCCGCCAAAGGTTACCACCTGCACCCCTTCATCGATAAAGACCTGGAGCCTATCCTCCACGCCCTGCATAAAGACCGGCACGTTTGCCCCAAAGGCCCGGTCGGTCAGCGCCCGGGCGCGGCGCACCTCCTGACGGATGACCTCAACAGGGTGATTACCGGCACCGACGATGCCCAGCCCTCCCGCATTGCTGACGGCGGCCGCCAGTTCTGCACTCGCGGCCCAGGCCATCCCCCCCTGCAAGATTGGATGCTCAATGCCTAGCAGATCGCACAACGGTGTCCGGATCATGCACTCTCCTCGATAGGGCTCCAGGCTCCTGCCTTTCGATAGAACACGGTCCTCCGGCAGAAGTTAC
>JBFFCR010000326.1:0-5031 GCA_041559855.1 Anaerolineae bacterium
CCAATCGCCATCAGGGCTGCACCGCCCTCGGCCATCACCGAGCGCACGTCGGCAAAGTCCAGATTGATGAGACCAGGCACGGTGATCAGCTCCGAGATACCCTGGATGCCCTGGCGCAGCACATCATCGGCGACCTTGAAGGCCTGCTCGATGCTGGCCCGTCGATCCACGATCTCCAACAGACGATCATTGGGAATCGCGATGAGGGTGTCCACCTGCTCCTTGAGGCGCTCGATCCCGTCGTCAGCCACCTGCCTGCGGCGGCTGCCCTCAAAGGCGAATGGCTTGGTCACCACACCAATGGTCAGTGCGCCGATCTCCCTGGCGACGCGCGCGATGATCGGCGCGGCGCCCGTCCCGGTGCCCCCCCCCATGCCGGCGGTGATGAACACCATGTCGGCACCATTGATCACCTCGTACAGGTCCTCGCTCGACTCTTCGGCGGCTTTGCTTCCAATGGTCGAATCGCCACCGGAGCCCAGGCCCTTGGTCAGCTTGTCGCCGATGCGCACCCGGTTTTCAGCGTGAGACAGCATCAGCGCCTGGGCGTCGGTGTTGATGGCGACGAACTCGACACCCTGGAGCCCCTCGGCGATCATCCGGTTGACGGCATTGCTGCCGCCTCCCCCCACGCCCAGTACCTTTATCCGGGCAAAGTTCTCTATCTCTGGCATTAGTCTTCTCTGCATGTCTTCCTCCCTTTCTTCGATACTTACGAAATCAACCGTAGCAAGCTAGCAGTTGTTTGCTACCCCGGTAAAAAGGCCCGGAACCAGTCACGGATCCTTGGCCACAACTCCGCCGTTATCCGCACCGGTCCTGGCGGCTCATGCACCCCCGTCGAGGCGTGGCGCATACCCCACAGAATCAACCCCACAGCAGTGGCATAGGCCGGGCTCTCCAGGACATCGGTTAGCCCTTGCAGATCGTGTGGCTTGCCAATACGGACCGGCAACGCGAGGATCTGCTGACCCAGGTCCTTGAACCCGGCGAGTTCCGCAGAGCCCCCGCACATGACCAGCCCGGCAGCCAGCAAGCCGTCGTACCCCGAGCGCTTCACCTCTCGCAGGATCAGCGAGAGGATCTCCTCGGCCCGCGCCTCGATCACCTCTGCCAGTTGCAGCCTCGAGACCGACTGCCGCGCGCCGTTGCCAAAGGAGGTCACCTCGATCAACTCGTCGGTGGCAAGGGAATGGGGAACAGCGTGACCATACTTGATCTTTAGCTCCTCGGCCGTGTTGAACGGCGTGCGCAGTCCCACCGCTACGTCTCGCGTGAGGTGCTCGCCGCCTGTTCCCAGCACGATCGTGTGCCATATGCTGCCCTCGATGAATATGGCGATGTCGGTTGTACCGCCGCCAATGTCGGCAAGCACGACCCCCATCTCTCGTTCGGAGCCCCTCAGGATCGCCTCGCCTGAAGCTAGTGATTGCAGGATCAGGTCGTCGATCTCTACGCCAGCTGCGCGCACGCACTTGACCAGGTTGCTCACTGAGGTCGAGGCCCCTGTCACGATATGGACCTCCACCTCCAAGCGGATGCCCTGCATGCCGATGGGATCCTGAACGCCTTCCTGGTCATCGACGACGTACCCACGAGGGATAGCGTGGATGATCTCGCGGTTGTGCGGAATGGCAATCGCCCGCGCTGCATCGAGGGCCCGATCGATGTCGGACTGGCTGATGCCCCGAGCAGTGCGCGAAATGCCCACCACACCCCGGCTGTTAAGGGCAGTGATGTGCCCGCCACCCACACCGACGTAGGCGCTGCCGATCTCGTATCCTGAGATCCGTTCTGCCTTTTGCACCGAAGCAGCGATGGCCTCTGTAGCCTCATTGACGTTGACAACCACTCCCTTGTGCAGGCCGCGCGAAGGGGCAACACCCACGCCGATGATGCGTAGCTGCCCGTCTTCATACACTTCGCCCACCAGGGTGCAGATCTTGGTGGTCCCCACGTCGATTCCTACAATCGTTCTCGGTTCAGTCATCTTTCGCCCCTTGCGGGACCTGCCAGGCGTCCCAGCCGTTGATGCCGAACGACAGGTTGGCAGTCAAGTTCATCAATCGCACCGCCATGGCAGCCTAATTACCCCCCACCAGGGAGTTGCCCTCAGGCTTGCCGTAGACCGGATGCTCGGCCCAGCGCACATCAACATAGCGAGGGCGAATGCTATTGGCTACCAGATACTCGGTCAGCGCCTGCACAACCTGGATCTTGCGCGCCAGATCGTTGCTAGTGCCCACATACACCGGCCACTCACCGCTGCTCACCCTATGAATGAAGCTGAGTCCGCGACCCGGTTCGTAGGAATAGACCTGTTCGCCAGGCAGCGCAGCGGCCAGCTGCAGAGTCGACTGAACAACACCCTCCGGCTCGATCTGATCGCCCACCTGTAGACTACGCTCGCCATAGTCCACCACGAAAACCATGTCAGGCGAGTTCACATCCCCGTGGTAGGGCAAAACTATGCCCTCCTCGTCGAGCCAAAGGTCCTGATCCTGGCTCATCGCCCGCCACATCACCACCGGTTCGCGCTCTTCCACCTCAATCGTCACCCGTGCCGGCAGATCGCAGCGAACGCGGGCTGCTCTGATCCCATCCAGGGCAACAACGCGTCTGGCTACCTCAACCGGATCGATCCAAAAGATGTTCAGCTCGTTCACCCCCGACGCAGCAAAGACCACATCGTCCGGCATGTAGCGAGTGCCCAGGATCTGGGTGCCCTCCCGGTAGACGAAAAAGCTCGCGTCGGATGACACAAACGCAATCACCACGATCAGGCCGACCAACGCAGCGAACGCTAGCAGGCGCCAGACCGCAGAGCGCCACCGGATCTGCTGCAGGATACCGGCCGACGGTGCCCCAGCAGCCTGCTGCGCTCGCTGCAAGCGTTCCGCTCGGGTGCGTGCGGTCCGAGTACGCGTCGCCTGGCTCAGCGGGGCTTGCTTGCGACTCTTTTTGCCGGCGCCCTTGGTCCGCGTCGTCGCACCAGTGCCCTTGCGTGCCGGCTGCGGCACGGCGATAGCCGACCGGAAGGTGTGCGAACGCTGTCCGCGTCGTTTGACACCCCGTTTCTTCCGCTTCTTCGCTTGCGAGTCCCCTACAAAGATGATGCGCACGAGCCTACTGCCTTTCCGTCGCCTGATATTCCGTTGCCGACCGGCCCTTGTCCGCGTGGCGCTCCAGAGCAAGCTGGATCAGCCGGTCGATCAATTCTGAGTAGGAGATGCCGCTGGCCTCCCAGAGCTTGGGATACATGCTGATTGGTGTAAAGCCCGGTAACGTGTTCAGTTCATTCAAGTAGACCTTGCCCGTGTTCCGATCTAGCAGAAAATCCACCCGCGCCATTCCGGCGCAGTCGATGGCGCGATAGGCTGCCAGCGCTACTTCCCGTATCGTATCCGCTGTGCGGTCGGGAATCGGCGCTGGAATCAACAAGTCCGACTCGGCATCCAGATACTTGGCACGGTAATCGTAGAACTCGTTGCAGGGCAGGATCTCGCCTGGCACGCTGGCAATCGGATCATCGTTGCCCAGCACACTGACCTCGATCTCACGCGCATCAATTGCCACCTCGACCAGGAGTTTGCGGTCATAGCGCGAGGCTTCATCGAGAGCCTCGCGGAGCTCGCCGCGGTCATGGGCCTTTGACACACCCACGCTCGAACCAAGGTTGGCAGGTTTGACGAAGCAATTGTAGCCAATCTCGGCCTCAATGCTTTCCAGCACCGCATCTGGCTCCCGCTCCCATCGCTTGCGCAGGATCACCAGACAAGGTACGACGGGCACACCGTGGGCCTCCATGATATTCTTGAACAGCACCTTGTCCATGCCCACCGCCGACGCGGCGACTCCGGCGCCCACGTAAGCAATGCCGGCCAGTTCCAGCAACCCCTGGACCGTACCATCCTCACCATAGGGACCGTGAAGGATGGGAAATACTACATCAAGCTGACTCACCTGCACAGCGGTCAGGGCCTGCGTCGTCTGCACATCGTCCAAGCGCATCAGTCCCCGCTCCGATGGTTCGGCCAGAAGGAGGGCCGGGTTGCTTTCTGCCATGATCCCCGAGCTCAGCGCCTTGTGAGGGTCGCCCGATGCAAGCCAACGCCCTCCTTTGGTGATGCCAATGGGCACGACCTCGTATTTGGTCCTGTCAATCGCATTCATCACACCCTGGGCCGACATCAGCGAGACTTCATGCTCGCCCGACCGTCCGCCAAAGATGATCCCGACCCTCAATGCCTTCGACATAGCCAATTCTACCATAATTCCTGGCATTATGCAAATTCTACACCACAAGGACTAGGCCCTATCTACTTCCCAAGTACTAGTCCTAAGCGAGTGCTTTGCTCCTGCACTGCTTCTGTCTCGTCGGCCCAGTCCCCGATCATCTGGATCTCCAGTTCCAACGCAATGCCCGCCTCGGCATGTACTCTCTGTCGCGCCAGCCTGATCAGGTCCCAGATATCGCCAGCGGTGGCCCCGCCGTGATTCACGCAAAAGTTCGCATGCACTGGCGATATCTCTGCGTTGCCCCTGCGGACCCCCTTGAGGCCGGCAGCCTCGATTAGGCGCCCGGCATAGTCTCCTCGTGGATTCTTGAACACTGAGCCGCAGGTGGCTCCCTGTGGCTGGCTCGCCTTGCGGCGGGCTGCCATGTCGGCCACCTGCGCCTCCAGTGCCCCACGATCGCCTCGCTGGAGAGCAAAGTGTGCCTCCAGCACCACGGCTGGCAGCAGACCCGGCATGGCCTGCTGCTTCAAGATGCTAGAACGGTAGTTGTATTCGAATAGCTCCACGGGCCATTCGACCACCGTCTTCCCGCATTCCAACACGCTGGCGGTAATGAGCGCTGAAGCCACATCGCCGCCCCACGCGCCAGCGTTTCCGACCACCGCGCCACCCACGGTTCCGGGGATGGTGGCGGCCCACTCCAGACCTGCCAGGCCCCGCAGCACGCACTGCCGGGCCACGGTTGAAATCGATGCGCCACTCTCGGCGCGAACGCTGGCAGTTCCATCACTC
>JBFFCR010000327.1:0-4995 GCA_041559855.1 Anaerolineae bacterium
CCTGCCCTTCGTCACTGCCCGCTTTCACCTGGCAGCGGGGCTCGAAGCTGTCGGCATCAACCTGGTTGTCTCCCTCTTGGCCGGCTTTTTCCCGGCCTGGACTTCGGCTCGCATTGCTCCGGCCCAGGCCATGCGCTTTGATCCATCGGTAGCCCTGGTCAAGGGCTCGGTTCCCTGGCTGGAACGGGCACTGGGTCTCGTCTTTCACCTGAGGACGAGCACCAAGATCGCGCTGCGCAACCTCTTCCGCAACCGGCGGCGCACGCTTACCACGATCCTGGGCTTTGTCTTTGCCTTCATCGTCCTGCTGACCTGTTGGGCCATGTTCGACGGCATGGGCCACATGATGAAGGTCCAGTTCGAGCAGACAGATCGTTGGGATCTTCAGGCGACCTTTTCCCAGCCCCAGCCCCACGCGCTCGTGGAGCAGATCGAAGGCTGGACGGGCGTGGGAACGGTCGAGCCCGTGATCCAGGTACCTGTCACGATTAAGTCCGGGTCAGAAAGCCACGATGCTTTCCTGGTGGCCCTTGCCCCGGACAGCACGCTGCATGGTTTCCAACTACCCAAACACAAGACGCCATCTGATGTGTTGCTGCCGGGTCAGGTCCTGCTTTCGCCCAACCTTGGCAAGAACCTGGGCATCGAGACTGGCGATCAGGTCACGCTCCAGACGCCCCTGGGCGATCAGCAGGTCACCGTGGACACAAGCAACGCCGAGGTGATGAGCCCCGGGGTGTACGTCAGCCTGGATTGGGTACAGGGTGAGCTGCTCGGCGGCCAGGATCTGTTCAATGGCTTGTGGCTCCAGGTAGACCAGGCCCAGCAGAAGGACGTGCGCAGGATGCTGTACAATCTGCCGGGCGTGGCCAGTGTGGACCTCAAGGAGGCGATTGCCGCCGGTTGGCAGTCGCTCATGGGCCTGTACTATGTGATGATGGGCATGTTTCTTCTCTTTGCCCTGGTGATCGCCGCAGCCGTCATCTTTAACACGATGACGGTCAATGTGCTCGAGCGCCAGCGAGAGATCGCCACCATGCGTGCCCTGGGCCAGAGCCGGGGCCGCTTGCAAGGTATGATCACCGTGGAGAACCTGTTGGTCGGGCTGTTGGCGCTCGTGCCGGGGTTGGCCATTGGCGTGGCAAGCACCTACTATCTATTCCAGGTGTTCAGCGCTTCCGCCGATTTCTTCCTGCCCTTCTACATCGCCCCACTGACCTATGGGCTCGTCATCTTGCTGATCTTTGGCACGGCGCTGCTCTCGCAGGTCCCGGCCATGCGCCGGGTGAACCGCATGGACCTGGCCGAGGCGACGAAGGTTATGGCTTAGCGCCAATCGCCTGCGGATCAGCAGGCAGTCCTGACCTCAATGGTTGCACGCGCCTGACCTGTCCTGGCCGAATACTACAGCCGTTCGACAATCAGCCGATCAGAGTCAACAACTCCCTTGGGTGATTGCTCGGAACGTAGACCGACCGGAGTATTCGGCCAGGACAAAGCCATTACACGGGGAAACTCGCCCCTCTTCGCAGTGTTTCACGATCCTTGGCTTCGCAAACCACTCAACTGCAGCAGTGCGGCACATCTGTGGTTCGACCTAGCCGCCCGGCCTGATAGGAGCCGGCACGACGGGGGACGGGCCCCAGAGTTGGGCACCCAGGTTGGGCACGCAGCCTAGGGGCAGGTATGCACCATCGGCCTTGCTTCCCGGAAAACGACCAGGCCGTCGTACAGCGACCTGGCGGGAAGATCCAGAAAGGGGGCACCCAGCCGGGTGGATGCGTGGGCCTCTGACCGAAGATCGACGTAGACGATGGCCGCATCGGGTGCAGCCTCCAGCACCGTCGCAAGGAGGTCTCCATTGGCGAACTGGATCTGATCACCGTTCTCGCTCACCTCTGACTCTGACCCTCGCCAGTAGCTCCTGCCCGATAGGCTCCAGGCGCGAAGAGAATAGATGCCCACCCCAGAGTCTACCAGCCGGTGCGCCCAGCTCTGGAGACCGGGTGCGAGGGTCTCAACCCCCCTGCCCTTCATCGCGTGCGCCGAGCCGAAAAACGCCAGGGCTGGCGCGCCATCCAGTTCTGTCAGCAGGTGTTCTATGGTGTGGGTGATGGCGTTCTCCCGAATGGGAGCACTCCATGCTGTTCCCTCCGGCGGCCCGATCCCGATCCGGTTTCCTGCGTAATAGTAGTCAAGGGAGAACCTCACCGTGCCCAGCTCAGCGAGGATGGAGTCGCGACCCCCGGCAGCACCCTCCAACTGCTCGACGAGTTCCACCATCATGTGTTTCCCCAAAGCCTCCCTGGTCCACGCTTTGAACTCGTCTGGCGTTGGCATCTGGATCGACGCCGCGTCCGGGCCAAGCTGCTGGTGCAGTCTCTGCAAGTGGAGATGGATGGCCGGCAGAGGCGAATCCAGGTCGACCAGGTGGATCCGAATCTGCTCATCTTCGGCCAATTGGCTGTTGAGCGCTCGGATCCCGGTCAAGATATTGGTCCTGAGGCACAGGTCCACGCGCAGGGTGTCGGTGATGCCCTGGACGAACTCATTCGCCTCTCGTTCATACACCTGGTCTTCTTCCAGGATGACGTCACGCAATCCTAGCGTCGTTTGGAGGCTTGCCAGGTAGGAAAGGAGCAGATCTGCCATCTCCTGTTGACCATGCGGTTCCCCGATGACGTAGAGGTCGTAGCCAGAGGTCGCCAGTGGCAGTGTGCTGACGTCATTGGTCACATAGACGCCTGGCTGCAGTTGCAGGATTGCAGGTGTGCTGGTAGGCTGGGGCGTGCTCGTCGGCAGCGGTGTGCTGGCCTCCTCCGTGCCCCCACAACCGGCGCCAGCACAGAGAATGACGAGGCCCATCAGGATACAAATGACACCCTTCACCGTTCTCCTCCTTTGGGTTCCTGGCCTCCGGTCCTGGCCCTGCAGTGGAACGACTGCGGGCTGAGAACCGTAGGTCTTTCGCCCTAGATCACCTCGACCGGCTCAGACCCAGCACGCGCAGGGACGTCTGCCTTCGACCTCGCACTCGTGCCCGCGAAACCGCTCGACTGCCGCTCTTCTGCCGCCACGACCCGCTCCCGACTCTTATCCTTCTACTCGCCACACGTGCACCACTGGCTTGGCCCCCTCACCCGACAGCTCCAGCACGTACAGCAGGGCGCTGTTGCGGTCGAAAGCCGCCGCACCGATGCGGTAGCGCCGCTGCACACCCCAGCCTACGGTCACCAGATCCCACTCCGGGGGGGCTAGGTACAGGTGCTCGTCGATGTCCACGGAAGCATAGGGCTGCGGCTCCCAAGATTCGATGGCGCCAGCGGCGACCTGAGCGAGGTCTGCCGGATCGTACAGAATGAACTGGGCATCGAAACGGGTACTCCACCATCCCCTGTAGCTCACACACGTTCCTTGCGCGTCATCACAGCAGCCCGCATAATCCTGAGCTGGGCAGGACGAGCCGTCGGCCATGCGGCAGGTGTCAAAGTCTGTCACCTCCTTGTCGACACAGGGATACTCGGGACCGAGGGGGTTGATGTAGCCGTACCAGAACTTGCTGCCCGTGCTCTTGGTGCCAGCGAACAGGACGGCGCTCTTGCCTGAAGCGGTTGTCAGCCACGCGCCGCCTTCCCACTCGTCCGGGTGCTGATAGCCCTCCAGGCAGCGCACCAGATCCGTGGTGTTGTACGCGCTGTCGTACAGCAGCAGCGTGGTCTCCTCCAGGTGCGTGCCTGAGGGTGGCGCCGAACCATCGGGCAGCCAGGGACGATAGGCAAAGAGTGACGGCCCCATACCGCCCTGCCCGCCGTCTCTCATGCGTCCTGTGGCAAGATAGCGGCCCTCAGCGTGAGCATCAGCCCAGGACGTGGGAATATCGAACATATAGCCATTGGTGCTGTAGAGGTCCTCGTAGCCGACAAACCAGACGCCCTGCAGATCGGGCGCTGCCAGCGTTGGGTTGAACCAGGCATGGGAAGGCACGTCTGCCGGCTGCAGATGCTGCCCCCAGGCCAGGTGGATCTTGGGGCCTGTGGCCGGATGGTTGAGGTATTGCATGCCAGCTTTGGGAATCTCTTCGAGCTCTCTGAAGTAGCCAGCGGTCACGTCGTGGAATCCCTGGATGAAGGCCGCCTGAGGGAGATCGGTCGGGTTACCGGCAATGACCGGCTCCGGGATACTGACCTCGGCTACCTGGTTGCCGTCGGGCAGTCCGCCATAGGCCAGCCGGTCGTGCCCCATGACGAACAGCGCCCCGGGATACGAGTCCCTGTTGGCCGGGTCTCCGTCAGGGTTGAAGGTCATCGCGTTCCCGCCATACTCGAAGGTTCGGGGCGGGTCGCCGTCATCGGGCAGGCGAAAGGCGCCGAGATAGACCAGATCCTCTGGCTGGATCAGAGCGCCGGGTGGCGAGCCGCCAGCCGGCACAGGTTCTGTAGGCGAGGGCGCAGGAACGACCTCCTCCAGTGTAGAGGTGGTGGCTTGAGTCGGCTCAGTGACTTCTGCCCTGTTAGCTGGCGGGCTCTCTGAGGGGAGCAGCACTGCAGTCTTCCCCTCATCATCCCTTGGCCATGCGGAGCAGGCGCCCAGTGCGGCAGCCAAGATGCACCCCAACACAGCCACGAGCGCCAGCAAGGGCAGCATCGGACGGCGAGGAGGCCGCGTCTTCGACGGATCTGGCGTCGAGGGTAGTGGTCCGACGAGATGGGTCTCGGTCGCGGCCAGCCGCACGTGTGCCTCCGGATCAGAGGTAGCAGATTGGCTTTTCCCAAGGTCAGCAGCCGCCCTGGTGCCGGTGCGCCTGCTGCAATCTCCATGGGCCTCAATCTGCCGCTGGACGAAGGCAACGCGACGGGCAATGGCACTGCTCATCTCGCCTGTATGCTCCTCGCCACCCAGGTCATGTCCGAACCGTCATCCCGGAACTCACCCCGGACGCCGTTCGTCCGCGACGAGATGCCCAGCGGACAGCCTCTCCCTTGAGGCTGTCCGGGC
>JBFFCR010000328.1:0-4980 GCA_041559855.1 Anaerolineae bacterium
ATCTGGGGCGCCACTGAGCTTGGCCATCTCGTCGAGGAGTTTGTCGTTCCAGTCAGAGCCAACGCCCATGAGCGTGAGGGAGATCTTGTCCTCGCCCGCTTCTTTCGCTGCCTCCAAACATTCATCCTCATCGCCGTAGGTTTGGCCGTCGGTCAGCAGGATCAGGTGGCTTATGCCTTCGTCATTGTGCCATTCCTTGACCTGCTTCAACCCGAGCTGCAATCCTTGCAGGATCTCTGTCCCGCCTCCGCTTTGGATGCTGTTTATGGCTGTCCTTGCGGCCGCTTTGTCGATGCCGTGCGTGCCCTGCAAGACGAGGTTGGCGCGGTCGCTGAAAGAAACCAGCGTCAGCACGTCATCCGGCTCCATCTGCTCCACAATAAAGCGGGCAGCTTCTTTCACTTGCTGCAGCCTGCCCCCCTTCATTGATGTACTGCGATCCAAGACAAGGCAGAGATTGAGCGGGAGTCTTTGCGTCTCGATCCGGGCTGACGCGGACAGCTCGGCCATGACGTACAAAACCTGTGATTCGCCCAATGAGGGAAGCGCCTCCTGGCTGGGAGTGACGCGCAGAATGAGGGGGATCGGCCCCTCCAAGCCCTGTTGCTCTCGCCACAGATCGAAGGCCTTCCGTTGCTGCTCATCGGAGAGGAGCTCGTAGGCCTTCTGGATCTCACGAAAGCGCTCAGCGGCACCCTCTTGGTGGTTGACGTCGGGGTGATAGATGCGAACCAGCTGGCGATAGGCTTGTCTGATCGCTGACATGCTGGCGTCGCTGTTAATACCCAACACGGCGTAGTGATCGCGGTCGAATTCCATTCTCTCACCAAAACCTGTAGTGAGCAGGATATTCCTGTCTCACGTGCTAATGTGCCGGAAGAGGCCATCCTCTGGCAGCGATGATCACCGAGATGTTGTCCTCACCGCCGTTCTCGCTGGCCCGGGCCACGAGATCTCGGCAGGCGATACCAGGCGTGGCAGATCCATCGACGATGGCAGAGATCGCCGCGTCGCTCACTTTGCCCCACAGGCCGTCGCAGCATAGCAGCAGGTACTGGCCCGGATCCAGTTCGTGGTATAGGATATCGGGATCCACACGGGAGCCCTGCCCCACCGCTTTATACAAGACGTTGCGTTGCAGGGCTGCCACATCTGATGCGGTCTGGCCCATCTCCAGCATACGAGCAGCCATGGAGTGATCGCGTGTGAGGGGGCGAAGGCGACCTCGCTCGCCGAGATAGGCGCGGCTGTCGCCGACATGTGCGATATAGAGGTCGTCCCCCAATACCAGGGCCATGGTCACGGTTGTGCCTGCCCCTGGCAAGCGGCGCAGCAGCGTCTCGTGCGCGATCTGCATACTTGATTCCAGAACCTCGTTGATGGGAGCTGGAGCAACTGCTCTGTCTTGTGCACTCAACAAGGGAAGGTGGACCTGATTGATGACATGCTTGGTAACCGTATGTACGGCAAGAACGCTAGCCTGTTGTCCCTCCACATGCCCGCCCATTCCGTCAGCGATGATGAAAAGGCCCAGGGGAAGGGGGGGGCGTCCTTCCTGTGCGAGCATAAACTGCAGGGCGAAGCTGGTATCCTCGTTGCGAGCCCGGATGCGCCCCGGGTCGGAGGCCAGACCGACCTGGAGATCGTAGGAAGGGTTCTCTGGGCCCGGTGCCTTCCCAACTGAGTCAAAGGCTATAGAAGCTGCCGTGTCTTTCACTTCATGCCATCCTACGTTAGGTATCACTGTGGATGACGGACTTGTCACCGGTTCCTCCCCCAAGGGCAATCTCGCCTGCCGGGCCCGCCGCTCAGACAGGCAGGGCGTAGACGTAGTGATCGGTCGAGCCAATATACACGACCTGGTCCCCAACTGCCGGCGATGATGGCACTGGGCCACCCGTCATGAATTTCCACACGCTTTGCCCCTGCTTGGCCTGGACGGCGTGGATGGCGCCGCTATTGGAGCCCACATACACTACCTCATTGTGCACCGCAGGTGACGAGGTTACGGCGTTGCCCGTGTTGAACTTCCAGATCTCGCGCCCCGAGCTGGCTTCCACAGCGTAGAGATGACCGTCTGCCGAGCCGACGTAGGCTATGCCGTCTTCTATCGCCGGTGTGGAGAGCACATAGCCGCGTGTGCGAAAGCGCCATACCGGCCAGCCGGATCGGGCGTTGATCGCGTATAGATGCCCGTCTGCCGAGCCCACAAAGACCAGGTTCTCGTCCGAGGCCGCCGACGAGGTAACCCGGCGGTTGGTGTTGTACTTCCACTTGACGCCTCCGCTGCGCAGGTCCAGGGCATAGAGGTAGCCATCGTCCGAGCCTATGTAGATCATCTCTCCCGCCACCAACGCTGTGGAGCGGATCGGGCCGGCCGACTGGAAGCGCCAGACCATGCGCCCGGTGTCGACGTTAAAGGCATACAGAAAGCAGTCATCGGAACCGACAAAGCAGTGGCCGTAGGCGACCCGCGGTGACGAGCGAATGCAGCTCTGTGTCGGAGTTTGCCAGAGCAGTTCACCGCCTTCGCGGGAAATGGAGTATAGCCTACCATCCTCCGAGCCAAGCAAGACGGTATCGTCCTGGACATAGGGAGTGGAGGCAATGCCGCCCTCCGTCGGGAATTTCCATAGGAACGCACCATCTTCGGTGCTGAGTGCGTAGAGATT
Organism: Anaerolineae bacterium; assembly: GCA_041559855.1. Taxonomy (GTDB): domain Bacteria; phylum Chloroflexota; class Anaerolineae; order JAAYZQ01; family JAAYZQ01; genus JBFFCR01. The sequence continues at coordinate 2,673 of JBFFCR010000328.1, forward strand.
GTTGTCGTAGCAGCCGATGTACAGAACGCCGTCGGCGACGCACGGAGACGAGCGCACTTCGTCTTCGCATCTGAATCTCCACTTGGGTTTGATCTCTTGTGGAGGTGCGAACCCGGCAGCTCCCCGGCCGAGGCCCCTCTGCCTGCGTGGCACCGCCTTGGTCAGGGCGAGGGCCATCTCAGTGGCCGAGGTGTATCGCTCCTGTACGTCATAGGTCAGTGAACGCATGACGGCGGCTTCGAGTTCAGGCGATATGTTGGGGTTGAGCTGCCGGATGGGGCGCTCGTGGAACGTGAACGGAGGTTCAAGTCGAGGATCGCGGGCGGTCAGCAAGTGGTGCAGTGTCGCGCCCAGGGCGTATAGGTCTCCCCGCGGTTCCGCTGCGCCACGGTATTGCTCCGGCGGGCAATACCCTTCCGTGCCGATCATGGTGCCCCGGGCGCCATGATCAAAGACCTTGGCAATGCCAAAATCGATGACCATGATCCGTCCATCGTGGTGGCGCATCATCAGATTGCCGGGCTTGATATCGCGAAAGATGACGGGGGGCTTGTGGCTGTGCAGATAGGCAAGGACATCGCAGATCTGCAGGGCCCACTCGACTACCTCCTCTTGGGTAAACGGTTGGGGGTTCGCCTCCAGCAGATCCTCGAGGTTTTCACCTTCGATGAACTCCAGGACCAAGTAGCTGCGTTGGCCTTCGCTAAAGTAGTCAAAGATCTTGGGGATGGATGGGTGCGAGAGGCTTGCCAGGATATTCGCCTCACGCTCAAAGTTCTGGATGCCGATGCGGCGGAGCCTGGCATCAGGCGCCGTGTTGTTCATCTCTTTGACGGCAACGATCTTTTCTACGGCGCTGAAGCGGAGGTCACGTGCACGGTACACGGCCCCCATCCCGCCCACACCTTGCACGGCCAGGATCTCGTAGCGGCTTTGTAGGGTCATCCCACCGGGGAGGGTTCCGTCCGGCTGGAGGGCTGCTGGCCTATCCTCTGCACCTATCCTTCGAGTGTCAAGATTGTCCACTGTCCGCACCCATTCTGACGTTCGATGCTCCATTATACCGAGAAAAGCGGATTAATGCAACTCAGAGCCCAGGGCCGCGGCGGGGAGCACGGCGCATGAGGAAAGAGCAGGAGCAGGTGGTGTGCTGGTTTTCCCATTTTCATCATCTTGCACTGGGGGATACAACTCACAGAGGTGGGCTGGTTCTCAGCACGAGGTTCGTGCTAAACGTGGTGCTCAGCTAGGCTACACAATAGTTGCTATCGGTGCTGTTTTCTGGGGGCAAGTATACCCTGCAAGCGCGCCCCTGTCAACTTGCGCTTCGGCGGTCTTGGTGTCTCGGCAGTTTCGCCATTTCGGTGACGCCTAATACACTCAAAGGGCATCACAGGCACCCTTCCGCGCCCAGTGATGAGTAGATCCGCCAAATAACTGGCCTATTGGGCCACCTATTTGTATGCCGAGATCACAAGGGTGTCGGCAACATCTACGCTGGTATGCAAGCTGATTTCGTCTTCTTGGTATCAATGCTTTCCCCCAGATTCTCTGCAGACAGCGGACTAGCATCCGATATCGCAGGTTGCTCCAGCATATGTCCGAAAACGATACCAGTGTGCAGTTGGCTGCAGAGCCGTTCAATGGAGATCGAGGTCCCTGCAGTAGCACAAACACAGAGCTGCCCACATCTGCACGAGCAACCTTGACTCTTTGCAGGGGCATATGGGAATCAAGAATGAGCGCTCCAGGAGGGCGTCAGCAATGTGGGTCAGACTCGTCGAAAGAGCTCTCGGTGCTGGCGCAGCGGCGTCTCCGGCTGCATCCGGTAGTGACCGTGCAGGACGGGGCTCAGGAGCAGATCCTGGATACCGTGCTGGGCACGCTGGCCAAGACATCGTTTGACAGCCTGGCAAAGAGCATCTATACTTTGTCGGACGAAGGAAAAGATTAGTTCTTGTAGGCGCAATGGCCGTGATCGAGGAGGATGCTTTGTGACCGACTTTTTGACTATAGAAAGCATCGTCGTTGCTCTGGTCCTGGTGACAACGTTGGTAGCCATTGGCGCCCGCCGCCTCCGGCTGCCCTACACCGTGAGCCTGGTGGTGATGGGCTTGTTGATCGCCATCCCCACTGCCCTGGAGCTTGAGGCGACGCCTGACCTGATCCTCGCCATCTTTGTCCCGCCCCTGGTTTTTGAGGCCGCTTTCCACGTGGATCTGAAGCAGTTGCGCGAGAACCTGGTTCCGATCCTGTTCCTGGCTGTGCCCGGCGTGCTGTTGACCACGACGATGGTGGGCGGCATGAC
>JBFFCR010000329.1:0-4977 GCA_041559855.1 Anaerolineae bacterium
CACGGTTCGGGTCCGTGAGGTCGGAGGTTCAAATCCTCTCGCCCCGACCTGAGGTAGCACGGATGGCCCCCAGGGCCATCCGTGCGGACCCCGGTCCCACCTTCAGGCGATCTTCTGCCAACCGCAGGTCCCACGGATTGTTTGCCCTCCCGGTTCAAAAAAAGTGTCCCTATCATTATCGGCACTGTTTGTCGATTATGCGCACTGGGACGCGGGAACCGGAGGTCCCATGGACAAAATTCGCATCCCGTTGTCCGAAGCCCTGGAGGGCTTCTTCATCGCCGCCCATGCCCGGCGGCTGTCCCGCCACACCCTCCAGGACTATGACACCACCTTTCGCGAAACCGTGCATCAAGGGGCGAATCCGGTCACCAATTGGGCATTGTAGCGTCGCAATCGTGTGGGAAGAGACAGCCGGCCGAGGAACCAGCGGGCCAGCTGGGGAACACACATTCAGTTGCGGCTTGCAGTGTACAGCGTCCATACCTTGTCGAGATCCTGGTGCGAGACTCCTGGCATCGTGCCAGGTCTCTGACAAGTATACCGCCAGCCGCGAAAAAAGGATACGGTACTATGGTACTATGCCTGCGCCGGCTGCCGCGCGTCCTACCGGAGAGGGGATGGTCTGGCGATGAGCGATGTGCCCGACCTGACACCGCAGGAGCGGGCAATACTGCGAACAACACGCCATCCAGCCATTGAGCGGAGCGGTGGCGGACACAAGTGGGACAATCTGCAGGCACTCTGCAGGTCGGGCCATTCGAGGAAGACGGCGCGGGAAACCGGCTTCGCAGGGTGGTAAGGGGGATCGAATCCCTGGGGCGTCTGCGCCCGAGACCGCCACGGAGGCCTTGGACGCGCGTGCGCAGGATAGCATATGGGGGAGGGGTGAAGTGGGTATGGAGTTAGCCCTCTTCGTCGATTCGCGCCACTAGGATAGGTGTGTCAAGGTCATCGTAGCTCAAAATGATCTTGGCCGAGAAAGCTCACCGAAGAGCCAGGCTGAGAAAGGTGACGCCAGAGAATTCAAGTCCACTGGGGGCACTTCATAGGTAGTATGTTATAGCTGGCTTCAGGTGGCGCCGTCTGGCGTTTCTTGCCTTTGCTAGTTGATTCTCTTCTTCACCAGTCTTCAGGATATAAGGCGCTCCGCCCTTCAGTGTGAGGCACGCCTGGGTTCGCATACCCGTGTTTACCCTCGATTTGGCGCGGAGCTTGTCCTTTCTGCACCTGTTGGCTGCTCGCTCGCAAGCAAGCCTGCATCCTCACCCTAGTATCAGATTACTCCCCTGAGCCTGGGATCAAGCGCGTCTCGTACACCATCTCCCGCGAGATTGAAGGCCAAGACCACCAGCATGATACAGAGACCTGGGGCGAAGGAAAGTATGGGATTGGACAGTAGGTATCTGTAACCATCATTGACCATAGACCCCCAGGCGGCCCCCGGCGGCGATATGCCCAGCCCCAGGAAGCTGAGCGCCGCTTCAGCCAGGATGGCGGTACCCAAGTTCAGAGTTATGAGCACGATAAGCGGCGGTAGGCTGTTCGGAACGATGTGCGCGAGCATGATACGGCCGTCACGACAGCCAATTGCCCTGCACGCTGTGACATAATCGGCTTGCTTCACCGTTAGCACCTCACAGCGCATCAGCCGTGCATAGGTAGGTGTCAGAGCAATGCCCAGTGAAATCATCACGTTACCCAGGCCGCCTCCCAGCGCAGCGCCAATGGCCAGGGCCAACATCAGTGACGGGATAGACATCAGCGCGTCGATGGCCCTCATGGTCAGCGTATCGACAACGCCACCAAAGTAGCCCCCCAGCAAGCCTATCGACATCCCGAGAAGGGCACCGACACCAACCGACACAATACCCACCGCCAGAGAGGCCCGCGTGCCGTAGATGATCCGGCTTAGCGTGTCTCTACCGAACGGGTCGGTGCCAAGAAGATGGTGCTCGGAGGGCTGCTGCAAAGACTCCCTTAGATTTTGCTTGTAGGGGTTATAGGGAGCAAGCAGGGGTGCCAGGATGGCTACGACAATCAACACCAGGATGATTGCAGCCCCAAAGACGGCTACCTTTCGACCAGAGAAAACTCGGATAAAATCCCGAGATCTACTGGTTCCTGTCGATATCTCGAACATATCGTCGCAAGGTGCCGTCACCTCTGTCATCAGCATCGCTCCTTGGCGGCTACTCGCGTCGTATCCTGGGGTCAAGGTAGCCGTAGGAAACATCAACCGCCAGATTGGCCACAGCAACTACTATCCCGATGACTATGATACCGGCCTGCACGACTAGATAGTCTTGGTTAAACACACCAGATACCATGAGTCTGCCCATGCCGGGGACGTTGAATACGGTCTCCACCAACACCGAACCGCCAACGAGGTTCCGGGCTTGCAGCCCTAGTAGGGTAACCACGGGAATAATAGCGTTCTTCAGGCCATGTCCCGTGATCACGGCGCTTTCACTCAAACCCTTGGCACGGGCGGTGCGGATATAGTCCTGGTGAAGAGCCTCGAGCATGCTGGACCGGGTCTGACGGGCCAGGACCGCTATGGGCACTACTGAGAGACATGCGGCGGGCATGACTAATTGCTTGGTGCTTAACCAGAAATCATCAAAGGGCGAAGTGTAACCCTGTACCGGGAGCCACCCAAGCTTTAGAGAAAACAAATAGATCCCCAATATGCCCAGCCAAAAGATAGGCACTGCAATGCCGATGTTGGCCGATACGGAGATCAATGAATCCGTCAAGTCTCCGCGCCGGACAGCGCTGAGGACGCCAGCCGGAATACCGATGAGAGCGCTCAGGACAAAAGCAACCAGACTAAGATGTAAGGTGATCGGCAACCGGGTGGCTATCAGATCGGAAACGTCCTCGTGATAGAGGATCGACCTGCCAAAGTCACCCTGCAGCATGTTGGTGAACCACCGAGCATATTGCACCAGCACCGGCTGATCCAGCCCCAACTCCAGCCTTAAAGTGTCAATCTGGGCTTGCGAAGCGTCTTCGCCCAGAATGATTAGCGCCGGGTCTCCGGGCATCATATGCAGAATCGAGAAGGCGATGAGGCAGACCAGGATAAGGACAATGACTGTCTGTAAGGACCTGCGCAGGATAAACTTTGCCATCTACAATGCTGTCTTTCGCCTTGATCTGGGTTGCACGGTATGGTGTAGTATACTGCAATTCCTGGGTTTGTCAAACCTCCTCCCAGAACCCTTTGATCCCATTCGCATCATCTGAAGCTTGACAGGCCACCCAAAGTCGATTATAATATCAGATATCGAATATCGCAAATGAGAGATCAAGAGAGATCGTCTATGGAGGACCTGTGAGCGCCCTCAATGAACTCACCCGTGCCTACTGTGAGCGGGACCGTGCCGGACTGGAGTGGAAGGCGCAGGGTGGGCAGGTGGTCGGCTGCCTCGGGAGTGACGTGCCCGAGGAGTTCCTCATCGCCGCCGGGTTCCTCTCCGTGCGCGTGTGCGGCGACCCCAGGGTGAGCACTGAGGCTGCCGATCGCTACATCGAGCGAGCGTTCGACCCGCTCGTGCGCTCGCAATTCGCGCGGATCGTCGTGGACGGAGCGTACTCGTACCTCGACCACCTCATCGTGTCACGCTCCTCTGATGCGCTCGTCCGGGTGTTCTACTACCTGCGCGATCTGCGCCGACTTGAGCCGAGCCTGCCTATCCCCGACCTGTACTTTTTCGAACTTCTCCACTCGCGCTATCGGACGAGCGCGCTCTACAATCGCGACCGGGCACGTGACCTCGTGCGTGTGCTCGAACGCTGGTGTGGGCGGCCGGTTGCCACGGAGGCCCTTGCGGAGGCCATCGCCACGTGCGAGGAGAACCGCCGCTTGCTGCGCCAGCTCGCGGCACTGCGCGCGCCCGGCGCTCCGCGCGTGAGCGGCGTGCAGGCGTTGCAGATCATCGGCGCGTCAATGTTCCTGCCGCGCCAGGAGCACAGTCGTCTCCTCGGCGCGTTGCTGGCAGAGGCGGAGGAGTATCCTCCACTCTCTGGAGTACGGCTCTTTGTGACCGGCAGCGCGCAGGACCACACGCACTTTTACGAGCTGGTGGAGTCGTGTGGGGCGGTGGTCGTCGGCGAGGATCATGACTGGGGCAACCGGCACTTTGCGGGCGAGATCGACACAACCGCCGATCCGATCGACGCGATCGTTGACCGCTACCACCTGCGCCCGCCGAGCACGAGCCGGGCTTCGGTCTCTGTGCGCGTCACGGCACTGGTTGAGCAGGTACGCACTACTGGCGCTCAGGGTGTCCTTTTCTATATACTGGAGAAGGACGATGCACCGTCTTGGGACTTTCCCGAGCAGCGCAAGGCACTCGAAGCAGCGGGGGTCCCCGTGCTGCTGCTCGATCGCCAGCCGTACCAGCTCGCAGATGCAGAGGGGCTCCGCCGCGACGTCGGCGCGTTCGTCGAGTCACTAGCCAAGCGCGATCAGTCCGCTCCAGCCCATGGTGGTACGAGCGTCCGGGGGGAAGTGGTCCGATGACTCAACAGACAGCGTCGGCGTCAAGTACGCGCACGCCTGGCTGGCGCGGCAGGGCCAGCGTCAAGCGACTGCGCTCGGCAACCGAAGCGAGCGCGTATCAGCGAGAGTGGTTTGCGGGCTTGAGAGATCGGGTGGCCAGCGGCGAGCCCTTTGCCTTCGTCAACGCCGATGTGCCGCAGGAGATCTTTCGCGCCATGGACATCCCCTACGTGGTGAATCAATGGTGGGCGGCGGTTTGCTCGGCGAAGCAGATGGCGCCTTACTACCTGGGCTTGCTGAACGAGCGCGGCTACCGCCAGGACCTGTGCCGCTACTGCTCGCTCTCACTGGCCTCCACCTTTGATCCCCAGCCGGAGAACGGCCCCTGGGGCGGGCTGCCGAAGCCGACCCTGGTGGTCACGCGTCTCGCGTGCGATGCGCAGGAAAAGATCTTCGAGATGTGGTCG
>JBFFCR010000330.1:0-4972 GCA_041559855.1 Anaerolineae bacterium
CGTTCCTGGCGCTGGCCTGTTGGTTCCCCACCATGCGCTACGAGCTGGACGATGCCGCGCTGACGCTGCGCTACGGGCCGGTGTTGACCTATCGCATCCCGTTGGGGGAGGTGCAGGGGGTCGAGCGGCGCGACCTGCGGCTGTCGCTCTGGTCTAGCGTGCGGCTGCCGGGGGTGGCGCTGTTCAAGGTGCCGTACCGGGGCATGGGCCAGATCAAGATGTGCGCCACGGCTTCGCTGCGTGGCATCTTGCTGATCGAGGTGGCGGGGGAGCTCTACGGCATCACGCCGGAGGACGAGGGCGCGCTGTTGGCAGCGCTACAGGCGCGGAGGAGGTGACGGGGTTCATGGCACAGGCAAAGCCAGTTGACCCGGTTGAGGCCAATCCCTTGCGCGAGGAGATACGGCAGGAGTTGGAATCCACACGCCAGGCCTACCACGCGCTGCTCGACTCGCTGTCGGAGGAGGACTGGAAGAAGCCGAGCGGCAACCCGGCATGGACGGTGGGCCAGTTGATGGTACACATGACCTTTGCGCCGCGGATGCTGCCCGCCGATGTAAACCTGATCCGGAACGGCGGCTGGATGCCCAAGCTGCCGGCCTTTCTCTTTAACTGGGCGAATGTTTTGATGACCCGCTGGACGGCGCGCAACCAATCGCCGCGATCGGTGGGCGCGCTGTACGATGCCGCCCACGACCGGGCGCTGGCCCTGCTGGAGACCATCCAGGAGGACGAGTGGAGCCTGAGCAGGGAGTACCCGGACTGGGACCCCATGCTGAGCGGGACCGTCACCCTGAAGCGCCTCTTTCGCTATCTCGCCGATCATTTCGAGGTGCACGCCGAGCAGGTTGGCCAGGGCCTGAATCGTGCGGCGTCACCATCGGAGAAGGAGTAAGACACCATGCAGTCAAATCGCGCGTTTCTCAAGTCAGACCGTTGGCCCGAGTTGCAGCGGGTCCCGAGCGACCAGCGCACAGGAGTGCCGGCACCGCCGCTGGAGAATCCCTGCCCGCCGGGCGCGGCGCTGATCGACCTGCCCGATCCCGAGGGGTTCACCGTGGGCCAGATGTCCGTGGTGGAGGCAATGCGGCGGCGCCAGAGCCAGCGCCAGTACACCGAGAACCCGCTCACGCTGGAGGAGCTGGCCTTCTTCCTGTGGGCGGCCCAGGGGGTGCGCGAGTCGGGGCGGCATGGCACCCATCCCTACGTGCTGCGGACGGTGCCCTCGGCGGGGGCGCGGCATCCCTTCGAGACCTACCTGGTGGTGAGCCGGGTCGAAGGGCTGGAGCCGGGGCTGTACCACTATCAGTCGCTGGAGCACCGCCTCTGCTTCCTCGGCGCGGACGACCGCCTGGTGGAGCGGACGCACGAGGGCTGCTTCAGGCAGTACGTCAATGACAGCGCGGTCACCTTTCTGTGGACTGTGGTGCCCTACCGCACCGAATGGCGCTATAGTGTCGTGTCGCCCAAGCTGATCGCGCTGGACGCGGGTCACATGTGCCAGAACCTCCTCCTGGCCTGCGCGGCGGAGGGGGTCGGGGCCTGTGCTATCGGCGCCTACGACCAGGGGGCACTGGATGCGGTGCTGGACCTGGATGGGGACGACGAGTTTGTGATCTATGTGGCGACGGTGGGTAGGGTCTTGTAGGGGGCACACGCTGCGCCCGTACTGGTCGCCGAGTCGGGGTTGGGGCAGTAAAGACGTCCGAGGTCGTGCGGACGGCGACGCATGGCGTCGCTTGGGGTTCGCCTGAGACCTCGGACCCAAATTTGGCGCAAATAAGGCTACGAATCGTTGGGCTGAGAATAGCGATGGCGATAGCAGCCTGTGTTAGAATAAGGTTGCAGACCATACTAAACACAGGGAGGCTATCGCCGTGGACAAGTATACCACATTTTCGTCGCGTTGCAGCTTGGTGGCAGTGGGATTGCTGATGCGCCAGTTGGGTATCTGGGCTGTGATCGAAGAACGGGTACATATCAAGCAGAAAACCGTTCGGCATACACCGCTGGAGAAGTTGCTGGATGCATTCATTAACATCTTGGCCGGAGGACAAGGACTGATCGAGATCAACACCCGAGTCCGTCCAGACCGGGCTTTGCAGAGAGCCTTTGGACGAGCCCGATGTGCGGATCAATCTCAGGTGAGTCGAACTGTGAACCGTTGCGGACAAGGCAACGTGGAAGAGCTGCGACAAGGGCACAAAGAGATCTACCAGACCCACGGCGTAGGATATCGCCACGACTACGCTCAGCAATGGCAGGTTTTGGATGTGGACACCAGTGGCATGCCCGCCGGCAAGCAGGGCGAGCAGGTCACGAAAGGCTACTTCTCGGGGAAGAGAGGCAGCCGGGGACGACAGTTGGGGCGTGTTTGGGCTACGCTGTACGAAGAGATCGTCGTCGATCGCTTGTACTCGGGCAAGATCCAGTTGGAGAAGAGCTTCCCACAACTGGTAGAAATGGCCGAAGATGTCCTGGAGCTGGCACTGGCTAAACGAGAACGCACTATCCTTCGTTTCGATGCAAGCGGTGGTACGGACAAGCACATCAACTGGTCGCTGAACCGGGGGTACGGAATCCTGACCAAGGTCAAGAACTGGCAACGAGTCCGCAAGCTGACCCAATCGATTGAGCAATGGCATGACGACCCCAAGGTTGCCGACCGCCAGTTGGCCTGGGTGCCAGAAGCTCACTCTTATGCTCGTCCCACCCGGCAACTGGCTGTGCGCAGGAAGGACAAAAAGGGCGACTGGAAAGTCCGCGTCTTGGCGACGACGCTGGACCATGCCACTCTCTGTTGGTTGGCAAGGCAGCCCTTCAAGGAGGAGCCCAAGCCGATCGAGGAGATGTGTGCCTTGGCTTATGCCTATGACTTGCGAGGAGGAGGCGTCGAGACCTCGATCAAAGACAGCAAACAAGGTCTGGGCATCACCAAGCGCAACAAGCGGAACTTCCATGCCCAAGAGATGCTGGTCTTGTTGGCTCAACTCGCCAGAAACCTGATTATCTGGACACGGAATGAGATGGCTCGCCACGTCCCCAGCTGGGCGGCGCTTGGGAGCCTGCGCATGGTGCGAGATGTATTCCACATCTCGGGCAAGATCCGGATCGATAGTCAAGGTCGTATCCTGAAAATCACACTGAATCGAGATCATGTCTATGCGGCCAGGTTCTTGGCTGGAGTGGCTCCAGCCTTATCCAGCGACAACTTGGCACTCAATTTGCACAAAATCTAGGTCGGAGGTCTGTACGATTGCGCATAGCGGGGGTGAAAGACCTGCAGAGGCTCTGAACCCCGCCAGATCTGCTTGTCTGGAGAGACATCCCTGCCGGAACGTCTCTGCCAGCCCCTCTAATACCCCTTCAGCACCACCGGCAGGTACACCGGAAGCCACAGCGCCTCGTCCACGCCCATGTCCACCGTGGCGGTCCCGTCATTATCCCCGTCCATGATGCGGATATCCCACTCAAAGTCGTACACGGGCAGGCTGGGCGTGTAGTTGTCTCCTGTATCGATGCAGGGCGAGCCAGGTGAGAGATGCAGGTCACCGCTGCCCGGGTTCATGAATAGCGGATCCTCGTTGATGTTGCCGCCGAGGCAGATGCTGTACGGGTCGGCGGTGCAGCCTGCCTGGATGTCGCTATAGCTGATGGCCGGCTGGCTTATATCGTCTGCGTTGTATATCGCCGAAGGAGTGTCTCCCCACAGGATGCAATTGGTCAGGGTTGGCGAGCCGTCGCTGCTGTTGTAGATCCCGCCGCCCTGTGCGCCGGCCGAGTTGTCCCAGAAGGTGCAGTTGGTGAGTATCGGGGAGGAACTGCCGGCGTTGTGAATCCCGCCGCCGTCTGCGCTAGCTGAGTTGCCAAGGAAGGTGCAGTTGGCCAGCGTTGGCGAGGATGCCGCTTCATTCAACATCCCGCCGCCGTCTGTGCCAGCCGAGTTGCCATCGAAACTGCAGTTGGTCAGGGAGGGCGAGGAGTCGGTAAAGTTTCTCATCCCGCCGCCTTCGTTGGCGGCCGAATTGCCCAAGAAATGGCAGATGGCCAGTTCGGGCGAGGACAGGGTGTTGTTCATCCCGCCGCCATAGCTGGCCGAGTTCCCGGAGAAGGTGCAGTTGAGCAGCAGCGGCGCGGAAGTCCAATTGTAGATGCCGCCGCCTTCGGCGACTGCCGAGTTATTCGAGAACGTGCAGTTGAGGAGCGCCGGCGAGGACAAGGTGTTGAGCATCCCGCCGCCGATCTGGAAGGCTCTGGCGCTGAGGTGATTGGCATTGCCGCCGGTGATAGTAAAGCCGTCGAGCATGGCGCTGGTGTCCAGGCCGGTACCGTCCGGGTGATAGAAGACGTGGTAGCTGTTTTCACCATTGTTGGCGAAACCGGGTCCATCGTCGCCATTCAGGTCGCCGCTGAGTATGGTGGGGTTGGCCTCCCAGTCGCGGTGCCCGAAGCCGATATGACCCAGCGATGGATCGAATCCGCCGTAGAGGGCCACGCCGTTCTTCAGTTGGAAGGATCTATACCGGTCGCCACTGCCCCCATGTTCCGCGGTCGGTGTGTAGGTCCCCACCGCTACCCAGATCTCATCGCCGGCAATGGCTAGATCCAGGGCAGGCTGCAGGGTGGTAAACGCATCCTCCCAGGTGCTCCCGTTGTTGGCGCCCTGCGCATCGGCGTCGACATAGTAGGCGATGCGGTGTTCATCTACGCCCATGTCCACGATAGCCGTTCCGTCAAAGTCTCCATCGAGGACACGGTAGTCGCCCTCGAAATCGAGGCCGGGCAGGTCGGGCGCGCTGTTGTTCCCAGCGTCGATGCAGGGAGAGCCCAGCAGGAGGTGGAAGTCGCCATTGTCCGGGTCGACAAAGAGGGGGTCGGCATCGAGGTTTCCGTCTCCGGGGTAGCTGCCCTGGATGTCGCTGTAGGTGACGTCTGGACTGCTGCTGTCATCGCTGTCGATCTCGGGGCTTCC
>JBFFCR010000331.1:0-4932 GCA_041559855.1 Anaerolineae bacterium
GCTCGGCAAAGTCCTCGCGGGAGTGGGCCCCGCGGCTCTCCTGGCGGGCCAGGGCGCTTTCGGCGGTGAGTTCGGCCAGGTCCAGCAGATACCCCAGCTCAATGGCCTCCAGTAGCTCGGTGTTGAACGTGCTGCCCTTGTCCTGGAGGCTTACCTGCCGGTAGCGCTCCTGCAACTGGCGTACCTGGTCAGCGGCTGCCTGCATCTGCTCCTCGACGCGAAAGACGCCCACGTTGTCCATCATCACTTCTTGCAGTTCACGGCGGATGTCGGCTGCCGACTCGCCGCCGGTGCCATGAAGCAGACAGTTGACCTCCTCATGGGCTCTGGATCCAGCGTCGGGCGGAAGGGGCATGAATTCATTCTCCGCGATGAACCGGGCCATGTCGCGCCCGGCTCGCCGGCCAAAGACAACAATGTCGACCAGCGAGTTGGTACCCAGGCGGTTGGCCCCGTGCACCGACACGCAAGCGCACTCACCGGCAGCGTAAAAGCCGGGGAGCGGTGTGTTCTTTTCATCGATCAGTACTCGCCCGTCCACGTCGGTGGGGATGCCGCCCATGGCATAGTGGGCGGTCGGCTGCACCGGCATCGGCTCCACCGCGGGGTCGACGCCCAGATAGGTCTTGCAGAAATCGGCAATATCCGGGATCTTGGCCTCGACCACGTTGCGGCCCAGGTGGCTGGCATCCAGATTGACGTAATCCTGCCCGTTGATGCCCCTCCCCGCCCGTATCTCCAGGTAGATGGCGCGGGAGACGATGTCACGCGGCGCCAAGTCCTTGAGGATGGGTGAATAGCGCTCCATAAAGCGCTCGCCCTGGCTGTTGAGCAGGATGCCGCCCTCCCCGCGCACCGCCTCGGTGATGAGGATGCCCATGTTGCGTATGCCGGTGGGATGGAACTGGAAGAATTCCAGATCCTGCAAGGGCACGCCATGACGCAGGGCAATCGCCGGCCCGTCGCCGGTCAGGGCGTGGGCATTGGAGGTGATCTTGAACATACGACCCATGCCGCCGGTGGCAAGGAGGACCGCCTTGGCGCGGAAAGTGTGGATCTCACCGGTGAGGATCTGGTAGGCCGTCAGGCCGCGGACCACCCCATCGTGGATCAGCAGATCGAGGACATGGTATTCATCAAAGAACTGGACGTTGTTGCGTACGCATTGCTGATAAAGGGTCTGCAAGATCATGTGACCGGTGCGGTCAGCGGCATAGCATGAGCGGCGCACTGGTCCCTGCCCAAAGTGGTGGGTGTGACCGCCAAAGGGCCGCTGCGCGATCTTGCCGTCGGGCGTGCGGTCGAAAGGGAGGCCCCAGTGCTCCAGCTCATAGACGGTCTCGATGGCCTCGCGGGCCAGTATCTCGGCAGCATGCTGGTCGACGAGGTAGTCGCCGCCCTTGACGGTGTCGAACATGTGCCATTCCCACAGATCTTCCTCGCTGTTGCCCAACGCCGCGCCGATGCCGCCCTGAGCCGCGCCTGTGTGAGAACGGGTGGGATAGAGCTTGCTGAGCACCGCTACGCTGCCGGATCTACCCAGTTCCAGAGCTGCACGGAGCCCGGCACCGCCAGCGCCGACGATGACTGCATCAAATGAGTGGTACATGGTCGCTCCTGGATCAACCCGATCCTGCGCCCCTGATCGGGGTGGGGCCAGACCTGGCTGCACCCCTCGCCGCCCCCGGCAGGGAGACAGGACACTAGGGCTGGAACGTAAAGATGACGTACGAGCCAAGCACGATGACGACAAAGGCAAACAGGTACAGGATGGACTTGGCAAGCACGCTCCATCCCCGGGGATGAACATAGTCGTCGATGACAATGCGCACACCATTCGTGCAATGGAGCCAGGCAAAGATCAGCATGAACAGGTCATACAGCCGCCAGAAGGGAGAGGACCACCGTCCAGAGATTACCTCAAAAGCGATGGCATCCACCCCAAGAACAAGATGCATGTAAAACAGATGAAACCCGACGAGCAGAACCATGATGATGGCCGAGATGCGCATGAAGAACCAGCTATAGAGCTCAAAGTTGCTGGCAGGCCGGGGACGGATCGAGTTTCTTGCTGTCATGGTCTTTCTCCTTGGCTGTGGCTGGCATGCGGAACCAATCCTTGCGCAGATTGGGAACCGCACCTAGGCGCCTGATGCCTAATGCTCCCCAAACATGGACAGGATCATCAAGATCGCAGATGGGATATAGGCGGCGGCAAAGACAATTACCTGCACGCGCCATAGCACGGCCTGTCTCTTGCCCAGGTTGGGCCAAAAGTCCATAGCCACCACGCGAATGCCGTTCAGCCCGTGGTACAGGACGCCGGGAAACAAGCCAAAGATGATGGAGAGCTTGAGGAGGAACTGGTGGTAGAAGAAGAGCAGAGCATTGAACAGGTCCGGACCGAACGACATGAGAAAGATGTCTATGATGTGCAGGGCCAGGAAAAAGAATACGCCGAGGCCAGTGAGACGGTGAAGCATCCAAGCGATCTGCCCCTCGCGTCCGCGGTAGGTGACGGCGCGAAACCAAGCGACAAACGCGGTCATACCGTGAACCTCCCTCTTGCCGTTCTGGCTCTGTGACGGAGCAGGCGTGCTAGAACACGCGTGTTGAGACACGCGGGAGATTATACATTGCGCACAACCAGAAGTCAAATCGATCCGAAACGGACCGGTTGCTCGTGGGGGTAGGATCAGGCCAGCGCTGCCCTGATGGCAGGGAGCATCTCTTCAGCGACCTGGTGACCGAGAGAGATGAGCCGGTGACGCAGTGAGGTGCGCACCAAGCTGGCGAGGCCCCACACAGGGACGGGCAAATGCACCTCTGCTGTTGCTGGATCGTCGGCTGCGCCCATGATGAGATAGTCCACGGCAGCCACAGCCATTTGCAGCGTGTTCCTGGGGAGTGTGCCGGGTGGCACACCCAGGCCGACGGCGATGACGACGTCGGCGCCGAGATCGCGGACGACCGAGATCGGCAGGTTGTTCAGCACGCCGCCATCGCTGAGGGGGCGTCCCTCGATCTTTACCGGGATCACGACGCCCGGCACAGAGCAACTGGCCCGGACGGCGGGGGCCAGGCGTCCTTCTGTCAAGACGACCAGTTCGCCTCTTGCCATGTCGGCAGCCAAAGCGGCATAGGGCACGCGCAGATCAGCGAAGGTCAGATCGCCAAGGGTCCTTTCCAACCAACGCTCCAGCTTTTCAAAGCTCACAAGCCCGCGGCGGGGCCAGGCGAGGCGGGCGATATCGCGCCAGCGGATCCTGTTGGCCAACTCTTGCAGCTCCTGAGCCCCGAGACCGGCAGCGTACCCTGCCCCCACCAACGATCCGACGCTGGTGCCGGCGACGCAGTCGATCGGAATACCCTCCCGTTCGAGCACGTGCAGGACGCCGACATGGGCCATGCCCCGCATGCCACCGCCGCCGAGGGCCAGCCCTACTCGCTTGCGCCCCGGGGCAGGGATAGCGGCCTGGACGGGATTGGCAGACTCGCTCATGATCCGTCCCAGAGGTCAGCGGCGATGTCCGGCATGCCGAGACTGGTCAGTTTCTGGCGCGAGGGCTTACCCGTCTGCCAATCCCAGTCGCGCTCGGCATAGTATTCCTCGAGCATCTTGTCGACTTGGGGCGTGCGCCCGCGGGAACCGTTTGCCATGGGGATCAGCAATCGCTCGGGCAGGCGATCGTTGCCCCGCTTGATTCCCAGGCGATTGTTGAACGCCCGCTTCAGGTCAAAGATGCGCTCTCCGGTCCGCTGCCACCACACCAGGTCAGACGACCAGCCTGTGGCATCCGACAGCAGCTTGACTAGGAGGGGGGCGGTGGGGTCGACGAACATGCACATGATGGCGCTGTTGTAGAGCGTGCGCCAGTTCTGAAGATTGACCACTACCTGTGATTTGCCCCGCGTCTTGAAGCGCCCGCCGGGGATGATGCCCACCTCGGAGAAGGTCGCACCCATGTCCACCTGGTACATGTCGCCCTGCATGTGACAGGCGCCCCGCGGAGACGTGGCATAGACCATGGCCATCCCCGACACGGCGCGGGGATCATGACCGGGCAACTCCAGGCCGTTGACGTGGACCGCCAGGTCGTGGACCTCGTAGCGGGCGGCGATCCGCTTGGTGCCATCAGCCAGGACATCGCCAAAGCCATCCCGCCGGGCGATCATCTCCAGCAGGGTATGGGCCGTATCGATATCGCCCCACCGGAGGGGCACCCCCCCGGTGTCCGCAGTCGTGATGACGCCCCTCTCGAAGAGCAGGTAGGCCAGGGCAATGGAGGATCCGGCGGTGATGGTATCCAGGCCATAGAGGTTGCACAGATGCCCTGCATAAGCTACGCCTGGTAGGTCGTCGACGAGCAACTGCGACCCGAGCATGACCACCGTCTCGTACTCGGGCCCATCTACCACCTCCACCCCATACGGGGTGTCTTTGAGCGTGACCTCGCGGCCGCAAGCCACGGTACACCCATAGCAGGAAACCGTCCGCGTCAGGATGGTTTCCATCAAGCTGACGCCGCTCAGGTTGGTGGCATCGTCGAACCGGGCCTGGCTCCAGTACTTGTTGGGCATGTTGCCCCACATAATGCTCATGTCGACGAACATGGCGGTGCCCATTTGCTGGAGAGCCTGCGGGGTGATGGCTTCCTGGACGACCTGGATGGCTTGCTTGACGGTCTGGCTGAAGCTATCCTTGTGGGCCAGAGGCACGCGCTGCTTGCCACGCACGGCGATGGCCTTCAGGTTCTTGGAGCCCATAACGGCGCCCATGCCGGTACGGCCCGCTGCGCGCCCGTGGTCGTTCATAACGGCGGCATAAAGGACCAGGTTCTCCCCGGCTGGGCCGATGCAGGCCACCCGAACCTTCTGATCGTCCAGCTCGTCGCGAATGCGCTGCTGGGTCTCGTAGCTATCCAGACCCCA
>JBFFCR010000332.1:0-4869 GCA_041559855.1 Anaerolineae bacterium
GCACGAACACTCACAGAGGTGATCACTTCGATGCGCTCCAACTGGGAGATCACTCGTAGCCATTCGCTGCGCAGTCTTAGGGGCAACTCGGGCTGTCCATGCCTGATCATCGTGCTCTTTAGGATCGACAGTCCGGGATTGTACGCATCGGCTGTCCCCCGGGGGCTCTGAGCCATCGCATGCTCGAGTTCCTCAAACTGGGCCCACAGCCGGGCCTGCTCCTCACGGACCAGATCTTCGCGAAGGTCAAGCTCGGCGAGCAGCGCAGTTCGTTCATCCTTGATGAGCGCCATCTCGCGGTCCAGCAGCTCGATATCCTTGGCGTGGTTTCTGCCAATGCGCTTCAAGTGTCGCTCAACTGATTCGCTCTTGCGACCCAGGCTCAGCGCCCATACAAGTTCTATCAACGCAACCAGTAGCAGCGTCGCCACGGGACCCCAACGGCCGATGTCCAGATCTACGACGAGGTAGCTGATCCAGGACTCGAGGAACTCTGATTGTGGCAGCCATCCGCTAACCCAAGGCCAGAAGATTACGCCCACTGCGATCATCAGGACCACGATCGCGAGCAGTGCAATGAGGACTATCACACCCGGTCTCTTCATAGCTGCAGCATTCCCTCCCCTATACCCAAAACGCGCGGAATCGCTCCAAGAACCGGCGTGGCAGATAGCCCTCTAGCACCGTACCCTGTCCCTCGTGCGTCGTTTTCACAACATTGCCCTGCTCGTGGAACAGCGCTGCCAGATCTCCTCGAGCGTACGGCACCTGCACGGTTATGTAGACCAACTCGGCCGACAGCACCTCGTCGACCCGGGCAAGAAGCGCGTCCAAGCCGGTCCCCTCAGAGGCCGAGATGGGCAGCGCATCCTCAACTCCATCCAGCGTGATGCCACTATCAGCCCAATCGGGCACGCGATCGATCTTGTTCAGTGCCACAATGGTTGGCCGTCCTGCTACGCCCAGGTCAAGTAGCGTCTCCATTACCGTCTCACTCTGCTGTCGCGCATTAGCATGGGTTATGTCTACTACATGAAGGATCAGATCCGCTTCGTTGATCTCCTCCAGCGTCGCACGGAAAGCAGCAACGAGGTCGGTGGGCAGCTTCTGGATGAATCCTACCGTGTCCGAGAAGAGCACCTCGCGGCCACCGGGCAAGCCTACGCGCCGCGTGGTTGGATCCAGTGTAGCGAAGAGCTTGTCTTCAGCCAGCACTGAGGCACCGGCCAGCGCGTTGAGCAACGTCGACTTGCCAGCATTTGTGTACCCAACTATCGCAACGACCGGCACGGCCATTCGCCTGCGCTGGCGTCGATGCAGGGCCCTGTGACGACGAACGTCCTCCAACTGATCGCTGATCTGTGCGATCCGTCGCCCGATTTCGCGCCGGTCCACTTCGAGCTGTGTTTCGCCAGGGCCGCGAAGGCCAACACCGCCTGTCCCTCCTCGCCCCGCGCCGCCTCCGGCCTGTCGCGCCAGATGTGTCCATGCACGCGTCAGTCTCGGCAGGCGGTACTGGTATTGCGCCAGCTCAACCTGCAATTGTCCCTCGCGGGTCCGTGCATGCTGTGCAAAGATGTCCAGTATCAGGCTCGTGCGATCGAGGATCTTGGTGTTGTTGCCGGCAGCTTCTTCGAGATTTCGCAACTGGCGCGGCGACAGCTCTTCATCGAACACGATCGCATTGCATGCTAGATCGGAGCACAACTCTAGGACTTCCTCCACCTTGCCGGTACCGATCAGGGTCGCAGGGTTGAAGCGTTCCAGGCGCTGCCACGTTTGCCCTGCGACTTCAAGGCCAGCCGTGAGAGCAAGCTGCGCGAGTTCTGCCAAAGAGTCCTCAATGTACCAGCCTGCCTGTTGTCCCTTCAATTGTACGCCCACAAGCAGAGCCTGCTCTGCAGGTGCCGCTGTTTCAATCATGCTCTCTTTGTTAATGAGTCTCTCCGATCCCTAATCTCGTTCTGCACGGCCTGCTGCTTGTAGGCTACTCAGTGCCCCGTGGACGACGAGTTCTCTCAAGACCTAGAGGTCGAGCAGCCTCAAGCGGTCCATAGCTTCACGAACACGCTCAGTGTCCATGCCCAGCGATATCCTGATGAAGCCTTCTCCGAACCGCCCAAATGCATCTCCTGGGGTCACGCTGACAGCGGCATCCTCCAACAGCCGCGCCGCAAACTCGGCTGAGTTGTAGCCTCCGGGAACCCGTGCCCAAATGTACAGGCTTGCTTTGGGCTTGCTGGCCTGAATGCCCATATCCTGCAATGTGTCCAGAATGAGATTGCGACGCTCCCGGTATATTCTGTTACGGTCTGCCAGCCACGACTGATCCCCTGTTAAGGACGCCACGGCGGCATCTTGGATCGGAATAAAGATCCCGGAATCGATGTTGGTCTTCGTTCGAGCGAGTGCCTCCACGGCGACTGCGCTCCCAACAGCCATGCCAACCCGCCAACCTGCCATATTGTAGGACTTGGACAGGGAGTTGAACTCCAAGGCGACTTCCTTGGCGCCGGGCACCTGAAGTATGCTGGGTGAAACGTAATCATCAAAGACGACATCGCAGTAGGGATTGTCGTGGCAGACCAATAGGGAGTGGCGCCGCGCAAAGGCAATGGCCTGCTCAAAGAACTCCAGCGGAGCCACTGCGCCGGTCGGATTGTTGGGATAGTTCAGCCACATGATCTTTGCTGAGCGGGCGACGTTCTCAGGTACCGCCTCTAGATCGGGCAGGAACCCATTCTCCTGGCGCAGGGGCATGCGAAATGGTACACCCCCAGCCAGAATCGTCCCCATGCCATAGGTGGGATAACCCGGGTCGGGAACGAGAACAGCCTCACCAGGGTCGACAAACGCCAGCGCGATGTTGGCGATGCCCTCCTTGGAGCCGATGAGCGGGGCTACTTCCTTGTCTGGGTTCAGCTGGACCCCAAACCGATGCTCATAGTAGCCAGCCATTGCCTGTCGCAGTTGCGGGGTTCCGTAGTATCCGCCATAGCCATGGTGTGATGGATCCCGGAGCGAACGTTCCAGAGCATCGACAATAAAGCCAGGCGGGGGCAGGTCTGGGCTGCCGATGTCCAGACGGATGACATCCCTTCCCTGCGCCTTCATGTCCATTATGCGGCGCCCCAATTCGGCAAAGACGTATGAAGGCAAAGTGTTGATCCGTTTAGCGACCCTCATTTCTGTTTATGCTCCCGTTTGTCTCAGTGTGTTGGAAAGATGTCCTGCAGCGCGGGCCTGGTACACAACGACCAGGCTCAGCGCGCGACGGTCCCGTCGCTTCTGGTCGAAATGCCCAATAGGCGCTGAACGCTTGCCACCAATTCCTCCGGACCGAATGGCTTGGTGATAAAGTCATCCATGCCGGCGATGTGCAGCCCCAGAATGCGATCGATCTGCTGGGCCTTGGCGGTAACAGCAATGACAGGAATGTCACTCAGTTCAGCATTCGACTTGATCTGGCGATAGACCTCCCACCCATCCATGTCTGGCATCATGAGATCCAGCAGTACTAGGTCAGGTGGCTTCTCCTGCATTGCCTGAAGACCTTCTCGCCCGCCCCCTGCGCCATCCACCGCAAAACCCTCACGGCCCAGAATTAGGCGGATGAGTTCGATCATCTCCGGATGGTCCTCGATGCAGAGGATCCGTTTCTTGGTCACAGCTTGACTCCTGACACGACACGCCAACTAGATATCAATACACCTTGGCTTCTTCTTTGCCTTGGAGCACACGTAGGGCACCCTGAACCAATGCGAGCATCTCGTCCTCACCCGGGTAGACAAGCACGGGACCTATCCAGGAAATCCGTTCCCGAATCCAAGCCATGAGCATCTCTGAATGCGCCAAGCCCCCAGTGAGTGCAATTGCATCGACTCTACCTTTCAGGACCGTTGCCATGGCGCCAATCTCCTTGGCAATCTGGTAGGCCATGGCCTGATAGACCAACCGGGCCTGAGCATCACCAGCTTCGATTCGCGCCTCGACTTCCACCGCATTGTTGGTACCCAGATGCGCGACCAGCCCCCCGTGCCCGGCTATTTTCTTGAACATCTCGTCGTAGGTGAGGTTCAGGCTCTCATAGGGATGGATGCCAAAGCACATCCGCACAACATCGCCCACGGGCAGGCCTCCAGCACGCTCAGGTGCAAAGGGACCGGTGCCATCCAGAGCCTGGTTCACATCGATCATCCTGCCCCGCCGGTGCGCGGATACCGAGATCCCCCCTCCCATGTGAACAACGACCAAGTCCAACTCTCCGTATGGCCGCGAAAGATCCTTTGCTGCACGTCTGGCGACTGCTTTGAGGTTCAGGGCGTGAGAAAGGCTCTTTCGCTCGATCTCGGGCAGGCCTGATATGCGGGCCAGTTCCTCAAACTCGTCCACACACACAGGATCCACAACGTACGCCGGTATGCCCACGTTGCCGGCAAGCTCGCGCGCAAGAGGTGCTCCTAGGCTTGCAGCGTGCACGCGTTCTGTGTCCCGCTGGCTCAGTTCCTTTACCATCTTGTCGTTGACCAGGTAGGGTCCGCTGGGAATCGGTCCAAGGAGACCGCCTCGCGCCACCACGGCGCACAGAGACGAGAGCTCGATCCCGCGGCGGCGCAGCAGATCGAGGATCGATTGCAGCCGAAATCCGTATTGATCCAACACGTGCGGGAACGCATCAATAGCCTGGCTGGAGTGACGCAAGGTCTCAACGAACAAAGGCTGCTCATCTTCATAGACGGCAACCTTGGTTGATGTTGAACCTGGGTTGATGACTAGCAGGCGGTGCATGTGTCTCCTCTGCGCGTGCCCCGTTGCGGGCGCGTTCGACGTGGACCAGTGTACCATAGAAGGGATGATATGGCAATTCGC
>JBFFCR010000333.1:0-4866 GCA_041559855.1 Anaerolineae bacterium
ATGATGGAGCCGCTCTTTATGTCCAACGCGTACGAAGCCCCCCTCCTCGTCGATAGCATTGGGGGAGACAACTGCCCCGACCTGAGTTGCCGTCGCGGTGAGATTGCGCTGGCCCTGCACCAGGGGATTCTCGACTACTTTGCCAGCCTGGGAACTCTGCACGTAGCCAATGTGGAGATGTGGCCTGGCACAAAGGGGCCCAGCACATTTGTGTACACGCGGGTCACCGTCCAGGACCAGCACGGCAACCCGCTGCTCGGGGCAGTGGTCTCGCTCGAGACATCCCAGCCCAAGGGCCCCGTCGTTTCCCAGACGGGTATGACGGAAGCTGACGGTACCGTGACCTTCCAACTCCGCGCCAAAGCGGGCGGGACGTACATCTCGACGGTTACCGATGTGAGCATGTCAGGCTGGACCTATGTTCCCGACCCCAGCATCGAGTTGAGTGCGGAGCTGACCGTACCCTAGCTCCGGTCCGAGGGAAAAGAAAGAGGGCAGGATCCTACGATCTTGCCCTCTGTGTGTAGTCCGGTTAAGGGATGTGAAATCCGCCGCCGGCGGGTGGAGTTACCCTCCCAGAAAGGCCAGGGCAGCCTGCCGCGCCAGATCCAGGATCGGCGCGGGCCAGAGCCCCAACACCACGATCATCACGGCTGCCACCCCAAGGCCAACCTGGACCGCGGGGCACACTGGCACCTTCGCGCTCTCGGGTTGCTCGCGTTCTTTCATGAACATGACCACCACGACGCGCAGGTAGTAGTAAGCCGAGACTACGCTGTTGATCACACCAAAGACGGCGAGCCAGATCAAGCCTGCCTGCACGGCAGCGCTAAAGGCGTAGAGCTTGCCCAGAAAGCCAACCAGCGGTGGCATACCTGCCAGCGACAGCATAAAGAGGGCCATCACCACCGCCAGCCCCGGCTTGCGAGCCGATAGCCCGGTCAGCCCGTCCAGGGTCTCGCCACTCCGGGCTGCCCCTTCCAGGCGACCGACGGCGATGAGAACGGCAAAAGCCCCCACGTTCATAAAGGCATAGCCAAAGAGATAGAACAGGACCGCGCTGGTGCCCAACTGGTTGCCCGCTGTCAATCCCACCAGGATGTAGCCGGCGTGCGCAATGCTAGAGTAGGCCAGCATTCGCTTGATGTTGGTCTGCCGCAGAGCCGCCAGGTTGCCCACGGTCATGGTCAGGGCGGCCAATGCGGCAAGCAACCAGACCCAGTCGCCGTGCAGGTCACCCAGCGCATAGAGCGCAACCCGCCCCAGCGCGGCAAACCCTGCCGTCTTGGCCCCCACGCTCATAAAGGCCGTCACCGAAGTGGGCGCGCCCTCGTAGACATCGGGGGTCCACATGTGGAAGGGGACCACCGCCACCTTGAAGCCAAAGCCGATGATCATGAGGCCCAGGCCCGCAAGGAGCAGGGGAGGGAACTCGCCCCCCAGGGATGCCACATGGTCGCGCAGGCCAGCCAGGGAGGTGGTCCCGGCTTGCCCGTAGAGCAAGGCCATCCCATAGAGCAGGAACCCGCTGGCAAAAGCACCCAGCAGAAGGTACTTGAGCGCCCCCTCGGCTGAACGCTGCTCGGCCCGGTTCAACCCGACCAGCACATACAGGGCCAGGGATAGGATCTCCAGGGCCAAGAAGATGGTCATCAGGTTGATCGCTGCCGCCATCAGCATCATGCCGCCGGTGGACAGAAGCAACAGGGTATAGTATTCGCCCTGAGCCAATCCCACGCGGTCCGCATACTCGACCGAAAAGAGGATGGCCAACGCGGCGGCGATCAAGATCACCAGGTTGAGGAACAGGGCGTAGCCATCAGCCACGAGCATCTTTTGCAGCTCCGGATCGCTACCGTCCCAGATAAAGAAGGATGTGCCGGCTGCGGCCAATACGCCGACCAGGCCCAACCAGGCCAACCAGCTCTTCTTCTCCCTTGCCAGGAAAAGGTCTACTACCATCACCAGCAGCGCGGTGCCGAGCACCACGAGCTCTGGGGCGATGACCAAGAAATTGAAGGTGGGGATCGAGATCTCCATACCGATTCCTCTAGTGCGATCCGTCAGCCTGGCCATCCAACTGGAAGGCATCGGCCAACTGGGCGCTGTCCGCCCTGCCTTGTGTGCTCGATTCGTCCATCAACACTACGCGCCGCTCTTCGGCGCGGGTCAAGAGCTCATTCACGGAGGCGGCGGCAGGCCGCATGATCAGGTTGGGCAGGATGCCCACCACGAACATCAGCAGCACCAACGGCAGCAGGGCCACTGCCTCGAGGCGACGCAAGTCGGGCAGGGTGCGATTCTCGGCGCGTTCCAGCGGGCCGACAAATGACCTGCGAAAGAGGTCGAGCATGTACCATGCACCCAGTACGATGCCCAGAGTCGCAAAGACCGCGGCTGCCGTACTCTCCTGGAAGATGCCCACCAACATGGTGAACTCGCCGGGGAATCCGCTCAGTCCCGGCAGACCGATGGAGGCAAAGATGACTGTGAGCAGCAAGGTACCGATGATGGGGATGCTCTTCCACAGCCCGCCAAAGTCGTCCACCTGGCGCGTGCCCCGCCGCGATTCGAGCAGCGCCACAAACAGGAACAGGGCGGTGACTGTCAGTCCGTGGGACACCGATTGGACGATGGCTCCCTGGACTCCCTGCTCGTTGGCAGCCAGCACACCGGCGACGATCATGCCCATGTGGGCCAGGCTCGAATAGGCGATCAGTCGCTTCATGTCGCGCTGGATCAGCGCGATCAGCGAGCCATACAGGATGCCCACGATGACCAGCACCCAGATCCAGGGACGGGCCGCCGCCACTGCATCGGGGAAGAGGGGCAGGCAGAAGCGGATTATGCCATAGATGCCCATCTTGGAAAGCACCGCGGCGAGGAGGATGGTCACCGGGGTGGGCGACTCGACGTAGGCATCGGGCAGCCACGTGTGCAGCGGCCAGACCGGCGCCTTGACCGCAAAAGCGAGAAAGAACGCCACAAAGAGCCAGATCTGCGCCGCCCAGGTAAGGGGCATGCCGTAGAGGGTCAATAGATCAAAGCTCCACCCCCCCGTGTCCTGGTAGTTGAGGGCGGCCATGGCGATGATGGCGACCAGCATGAGCGCGCTGCCAGCCATGGTGTACAGGAGGAATTTGAGGCTGGCGTATACCCGCCGCTCGCCGCCCCAGCGCCCAATGAGAAAGTAGGCTGGGATCAGCATTGCTTCCCAAAAGATAAAGAACAGGACCAGATCGATGGCGGCAAACACCCCAAGCACGCCGGTCTCGAGCAGCAGCAGGAAAAAGACAAAGGGGCGCGCCTCGGTCTCGGGCCAGCCGTCCAGGAACTTCCATGAGGCCAGGACCGCCACCGGCGTCAGCAGGGCCGCCAGCGCCAGCATCCACAGGCTGATGCCGTCCACGCCGACGTGATAGCTGATGCCCAGGGGCTCGATCCACGCCAGTTGGTCCATGAATTGGAAGCCCGCCTCACCACGGTCGAAAAGGCCCACCAGCATGCCAACGAGGGCCAAGTCGATCAGGGTGACAGCCAGCGCCCAGATCTTGAGCGTGGTCCGGTTCCTGCCAAGGAACAGGGCTACCAATGCCCCGGCCAGCGGCAAAACAATGATGGTGGATAGAAGCGGGAAGCCAAGCTGGTTCATCCCGTTAGCTCCTCTGTTGACAAGTCAGTTCCACAGCAGTCTCCCTAGAGTCCCCAGGCACTGCGGATGACGAAATAGATCATCACAGCGACGATACCGATGAACATGACGAGGGCATAGTTGCGCACCAGGCCGCTCTGTACCCTGCGCAAGCCCTCCCCGACCTGGCTCAAGAGCCGGGCCAGCCCGTTGACTGCGCCGTCAATGGTTCTTTCCTCGACGGCGTTGGTCAGGATGTCCGCCAGCATCCGCAGCGGCTTGACGATGGCTTCCGTGTAGGCCTCATCCACATAGTACTTGTTGTAGACGATGTCGTACAGCCACTGGGCGCTCTTGGTCATGCGCGCGCCCATGCCCCAATTGCGGACATAGATCCAGTAGGCGGCCACAAAGCCGATGACAACGGCCAGCATAGAGACGCCCATCAGCACGATGTCGGTGGTCGCATGCTCTGCCGCCGGCAGGGCGTGCGCCGAGGCAGCAAAGACGGGATGCAGGAATTCGTCGATGGCGTTGCCCACGCCGAGGAAGCGGGGCAGGCCGATATACCCACCCAGCACCGCCAGAATGGCCAGGATCGCCATCGGCACGAGCATGACCGGCGACGACTCGTGGACGTGCCTCTCGGTCTTTTTATCCATGCGCGACTTGCCGTAAAAGGCGACGAACAGCAGGCGAAAGGCATAGAACGCGGTCAGCGCGGCGGTGACGGTGCCCAGTACCCAGGGAACCAGCGCGCCACTCTCGTAGGCGCCCAACAGGATCTCGTCCTTGCTGAAAAAGCCGGCAAGCAGCGGCACGCCCGAAAGGGCCAGCACGCCCACGAGCAGGGTGGCAAAGGTCCAGGGCATCTTGCGACGCAGGCCGCCCATCTTGAAAATGTCAAGCTCGCCCGACAGGGCGTGCATCACGCTCCCGGCGCACAGGAAGAGCAGTGCCTTGAAGAATGCGTGAGTGGTAAGATGGAACATGCCCGCTGCGTAGGCGCCCGCGCCCATGCCCACGAACATGTAGCCAAGCTGGCTGATGGTCGAGTAGGCCAGGATCCGCTTAAAGTCCTTTTGCACCAGAGCCATAGTCGCGGCGAAAAAGGCAGTGAGCACGCCGATCCAGATCACCCAGGCCAGCGCCGACGGAGATGCCTCAAAGAGGGTGTAGCAGCGGGCCACCATGTACACACCGGCGGTGACCATCGTCGCTGCGTGGATGAGGGC
>JBFFCR010000334.1:0-4860 GCA_041559855.1 Anaerolineae bacterium
ACCGCCCGGCTGGTCGAGTGGGCAGTCGACGAGCGCGAGAACGTCCCAGCCCAACCATCCGCCGCCGAGGTCGCCCGACAGACTTTCGCCGTCAGGGTCCTTGCAGGCCCAATTACCGCCGTCAGCCAGGCCATGCGCCTGCTTCCTGCCCTAGCCGTCAAGGCCAACGCCGCCGGGCTCATTGACGCCGACGGCACCATCACCACCACAGACGCCCAGATCCTGGCCACCGTCACCGACGCCTTCATCGACCTTCACGCGGGCTATATCCCAGAGGCAGCCTGATCGTGGCAAAGACCATCATCAACGGCGGCTTTGTCAGTGCATCATACACCGGCGCGCTGTCCAACCCGATCCACTCCGCCCCCGGCATCCTGCGCGGCTTTCTCATCTCCCACGACCAGGCCAGCGTCCAGACGGTCATCTTCTACGACTGCACCGGATCCCCGTCACCAGGCGACGAGTTCCTCGCCGTCGACGTCGCGCCCGAGGCCTCTCCCTTCTTTGTCATGTTCCCGCGCGACCAGGGCATCCCCTTTTCCACCGGGCTCCGTGTCAGCTCCTCCTACTGCCAGATCGCGGTATGGAGCGTCGACCATGGCTAACTACACCTATCTCCCGAACCAGCCCGCAGGGCAGGCGCGAGTCGGCACGGGGGTGAGGGTTGGGGCCCGTCCACGATCCGCCGGCCACGGCCCCAATTCTGGAAACCCGCGCTGCAGGCAGACCGCGCGGCTTGCTCGCGCTGGGTTCCCTTCGGGGACACCCGCGCTACTCGGAGGTGATCAATGGCAACCACAACCTTAGCCGAACTGGCCGACCGCGCGCAGGTGATGCTCAACGACGCAGGCGCCGGGACCTGGCCACAGGCCACCGTCGAAAGCTGGATCTGCGACGCCATCCTCGACTACTCCCAAACATTCCCCATGAACGCCCGAATCACGATCTCAGTAAGCGGCGCCAGCCCCGGCTACCAGTTCGACCTCTATACCGGGATCATAGCGGTGACCCTGGTCGAGTATCCCGACGGGGAGGACCCACCCATCTACCTCAAGCGGCGAAGCCGCACACATCCCAACTTTTACGGCACCGCCGGATACTATGACGTCTGGATGACCGAGGACCAGACCGAGGAACCGCAGCTGTTCCTATCCGTCGAACCGTCAGACGGGGAAGACATAGGCGTCGACGTCATCAAGCACCACCCGATCCCCGCCAGTTCTGGGTCAGACATCACCGTCCCCATGCACCATGAGGGGATACTGCTTCTCTACACCCTTTGGGCTGCCTTCCGCGAGCGCCTAGCCACAGAGCAACAGGACCCCGACACCACCCTCGCGGGCGCCGTGACCCTACTCCAGCAACTGGTCAAGGGGGCAGAACAGGCCGAGGCTGACTATAGGCGCGCGCTCAAAGCCGCAAAGGCGAACGTCGCCCCCAGCGGCATAACCGGACGGTGGGTCGCAGACATCCACGATCCCATCTACTAGCCGGTATCAACCCCACTTTTAGGGGCCTTTGAACCCGAAAATGATAGGGGCCGGGGATATCTTCCAGCCCCAACGAAAGGAACAGACACAATGAACACAGTCGCAACCGTAACCGCAATTCTCATTCTGGCCGCCGTCGCCGAGGCGCTGATCGAGCACCTGGTCAAGCCTATCGTGGACACCGTCACCGAAACCCCACGGCTTGACGCCGTCCTCGATTGGCGCGCGCTTTCACTCCGCTACACCGCGGCCGCCCTGTCCGTGCTCCTATGCTTCATGTACCGTGCCGACCTACTCGCCATCTTGGACCTTGTCCCACCCTGGCCTTGGGTCGGCTATCTCATCACCGGCCTTCTCGTCGGCCGCGGGTCGAACTTTGTGCACGACTTTGCCACCCGCTGGCTGACGTCCGATTAGTCTTCTCCTTCCTCTGGTGAAGCCCGCCGGCCTGTGCGGCCCGGGACAGGATACAAAAAAGACCTCTCCGAAACCGGCCCCCCTGGCAGCGGTTTCGGAGAGGTTAACAGGGAGAAGAGACAATACCCCCGTGGCCCCTATGTTGGCTTGCGCCTGCATGTGTACTGTACCACAGTCATCACTGCGGCGCATCGGCCATGTGGCCGATGTTCTATTGGCCAGGTGGCTAGTTTGCGAAAAGCACTCGCTGACGGGGGACCTGGTGCTGTGCGTGCGTGAAGGTTCCAGGTGTAGCGGCCGGACTCGCACCAGTCCCAAATAGCTGTTCAGAGCCCTGTCAAAGTCGTATACAGAAACCTGCGATGGAACTGGATGCCCGCGGAAGCGGGCATGACAAGACGCTGGCTGAGCGGAGTCACCCCCGCGGAAAGCATGCCCTCGCGAAGGCGGGGGCGGGGGTCCATCTCTTGCAGACGCAGCCACTCGACTTTGACGGGGCCCCAATAGCTGTTGAGATTCTGTTGACACCCTGTCCAGGCCCTGCTATAATGGGTTCGAGCATGTGGGCACCTGCTGGCTGGAGCGGTCCTGTGATAGCTCGACCGCCGTTCTTGACGCGCAGGAAGGAGATAGGAGCATGGTGAACCTCTTGTTGCGGTCCACGTTGGTGTTGGTCTTGCTGTTTGCTCTGCTGTTTGCCGTGGGCATGGTCGTCCTTACCTACCTGGAAGCACCCCTATGGATCGCGGTGGTGTTTGCCATCGGCATGATCCTGCTGCAGTACGCGTTAGGTCCGTGGATCCTGGAGCTGATCTACAAGATCGAGTGGCGCGATCCTAAATCGATCGATCCGAAGCTGGCCAAGTTCGTGGCCACGACCTGCGCCAAGCGCAAGATCCCGGTGCCGCGCTTTGGCCTGATCCACGACGGCAATCCGAACGCCTTTACCTTTGGCCACTATCCGGGCGACGCCCGCCTGGTGATCACGACCGGCCTGCGGGACAAGCTCGACACTGAGGAGCTGCAGGCGGTGGTGGCCCACGAGCTGGGTCACATTGCCCACTGGGACTTTGTGGTTATGACCGTCGCAGCCGTGATCCCGCTGGTGCTCTACGTTCTGTACCGGGCGACCTTGACCGGGCGGGGTCGCAAGAAGGACAAGTCGGCCGGGTATCTCGCCATCGTGGGCATTATCTCTTTCGTGGCCTATATCGTCAGTCACTACATCGTGCTGCTGCTCTCGCGGACGCGGGAGTACTATGCCGATCGCTTTGCCGGACAGGCCACGGGCAATCCCGATGCGCTGTCGACGGCGCTGGTCAAGGTGGCATACGGGCTGGCGGCGGCGCCCAAGGACAAGAAGAAGCAGAAGGATCAGGGGGAGAATACGCGGCTGGTCGCGGCGCGGTCATTTGGCATCTTTGACCCCAAGGTGGCCCAGAACCTGGCCCTGGCCGGCGCGGGGTCGGGCGCGCTGACGGCAGACACGATGGAGAGCGCCATGAAGTGGGACCTGTGGAACCCGTGGGCCATCCTGTACGAGCTGCGCAGCTCGCACCCGCTACCGGCCAAGCGGATGCGCGCTTTGGAGCGCCAGACAGAGGCCTACGGCCGGGTGCCCAAGTTTACCTTCAGGGCGATCAAGCTGGAAAGCTACTGGGACGAGTTCCTGGTGGATGTGGCGATCAACTATCTGCCCCTGGTTGGGCTGCTGGTGGGCGCTGTGGTGGCGGTGGCGATGGCGCTCTGGACGGGGGCGTGGATCGGCGGCCTGGGCCTGACTCTGCTGATGATATGTGGCGCGTGGTGGCTGAAGCGCCGCTTCTCCTACCGGCACGAGTTCGACGAAGCGCGCTCAGTGCGCTCGCTGGTCGGCGAGGTCAAGGTCTCGGCCGTGCGCTCTATCCCGTGCACGATCGAGGGACGGATCATCGGGCGGGGCATCCCGGGACTGTTCTACAGCGAGGACTTGGTGCTGCAGGACGAGAGCGGCTTTATCGTGCTGGACTACCGGCAACCGCTGCGGTTCCTGGAGTTCCTCTTTGGCTGGATCAAGGTCGAGGGCCTCATCGGTGAGAGCGGCAAGGCAGTGGGCTGGTACCGCCGGTCGCCCAAGCCCTACTTTGAAATGCGCAAGCTGATGCTCGGCAACGGGGAGACGGTGACGAGCTATGTCTATCCGTTAGGCCAGTTTTTTGTCTATGCGGGCATGGTAGTAGGCGCGGCGCTGCTGCTGTTCGACCTGGTGGTCAAGTTTGTGATCTGACCAATGCTCTCCCCGCGCGGGGAGCGTGCGGGGGGGCGCGTGCCGTGGGACGACTCTAGTCCAGGTCGTCGAGGGCGGCACGCGCCTCCACTAGCAGCGCGCTCAGCGGGCCGGGCGGCGGCTCGCCGAGGCTTGCGATGACCGACTCCAGGGCCAGCCGGTAGGCGACGTTCAGGGCTTGCTCCGCGGCGACAGGGATATCCGGGCTCACGCCGCTTCCCTCCCAGTTGGAGCCGGTCACCGGGTTGATGGTCCGTCCAATGGGGATGAATACCTCAAAGTGCGGGTGTAAACGCTGGGAACCGCCGGGATGCGCGCCGCCGCCGGTCGTCTCCCCGACGAGGGTGGCGCGCTTGCGGGTCTGGAGGTTGTAGGCGAACTCTTCCCCTCCCGAGAAGGTGACATCGCTGATCAGCACGTAGGCCGGCATGTCCGCAAGATGCTTGCCGGGGATGTAGGGCAGCGTCCAGTACTGCTGGGTAAAGTCGTCGTCGCGCCAGTACAGGCTGTTTAAATGCACAGGCTCGTCGTCAAAGAGATAGCTGCTGATGAGGGCGACCATGCCCGGGTAGCCGCCGGTGCATTTCCGCAGGTCGAATATCAAGGCATGCGCGTGGGCAAGAAACTGCATGGCTGCCACCGCCGTGTCCCCGCCCCAGGCCGGGCGCTCAAAGAACCGGATGTCCA
>JBFFCR010000335.1:0-4835 GCA_041559855.1 Anaerolineae bacterium
AGCAATCTAGGCCGAGATCACGACGCGGAAACGTTTGCTGTCGCGGCTCTCTCTGTCCCAGGGGCGTCGGTAGTCGCACGAGATCTCGGTCTCGCCGGCCGCCAGGGCGTGGAAGAGGAACACCTCCTGCCCGCCGGCGCCGACGCCCGTTCCGCCCCTCTCGAACTCCTGGCCGAGCAGATCCAGGTGCTGCCTATCCACGCGAACCTGCCAGGTGTAGCCTGTGGTGGGATTGCCCGCCAGCTCCAGGCCGAATCGATCGCCTGCGGCGACCTGGATGGTCACCTCTGGGTCAGTGTACCGCTTCATGCCGATTGCCCTCTGCCTGTGGTGCGGCGGCGGTCTACTAGCTGAAGCCCAGCGCGCGCTTGATCTGCTCCAGGCAGCCGCCGTTGGGTGGCGGTGGTGGCGGCGGCGGTGGCGGTTCGGTCCCGGGTGGGGTCACGTCCGTCACGCCGTACATGGCGAACTCGGTATCGATCCCACACTCCCCGTATCCGATCTTGAACCAGCCGGCCTCTCCCCAATCAGTGCCCCAGCTATTCTTGCAGATCCAGCAATTGTCGGCTTCCGAGTAGCCCACGCAGCTGATGGCGTGGTAGCCCGCCAGAGAACCGGTGGTGTGCCGGTACACACCGCCCACGTAGTTGAAAAAGTCCTGGTACACGGCGATACAGGCTACCATCGGTCCTGTGGTCGCCAGCCACTCCTTGCGCGCCCCGGCATCGGTGATCTCTTGCCAGGATACGACCCTTGCGGCCCTGTCCTGCCAGTCGGTGCATGCGTCGCTGCAGGGCATGTCGTGATCCTGGTACGGGAAGCACGCCTCATCGGCCACGCCCGTATTCTGGGCATAGTTCAGCGCGTAGCTGGGCCACCATCCAGAGTTGCAGCAGTTGCCGCAACCGCAGTAGAAGAGATGCGCTTCGGATAGGTCTGGTTGCAGGGTAGCGTCGTTTTCGTGGCGCTTGAGCATCGCCTCCATGACGCCCACCGTGCCAAAGGCCACGCACGATCCGCACGCTTTCTGGTCCCGGATGGCCGTGGTCCAGTCGACGCCCGATACGTCGCGCCAATCCCAGGCCGGTGGGAATGTGGCCGCCACCGCAGCCCGCATGGCAAAGGCAGCGCGGAGGCGATCCATCTCCTCGGGTATCAGGGTGAGGCCCAAGCGGTACTGCTGTTCTTCCGGGGATAGTGCGGACAGAGAAGTTTCGCCAGCTTGCCAGGTGTGCCCCCGATCGGCAATTGCCCTTTGCAGGTTCGACAGATCTTCGGACATTTCTTACTCCTTTCTCTCAGTACTCATGTAGAGAATATGCAACGAGCCCACAATGGCTGGAGAGCGGATTTCCACTTTGGCAGTGGAGTGTGCGGTCAAACGAGGTCATGCGGTGCCAGATCGTAGTGTTCGTCCAGCTTG
This sequence comes from Anaerolineae bacterium, assembly GCA_041559855.1. Lineage (GTDB taxonomy): Bacteria > Chloroflexota > Anaerolineae > JAAYZQ01 > JAAYZQ01 > JBFFCR01. The sequence goes on from JBFFCR010000335.1 coordinate 1,424, forward strand.
CACAAATCAGTATAGCACGTTTGTGGACAGGTGTCAACGCTTCGCGCGAAACGCGACTTGAAGTTGAAAAGTGGGTTTGGGGACTGTTTCCCGCGACATATCGCGGTCCCATCAAAGTCCAGTAGCCATGTCTGCCAGACATGGCCCCCCGCTTTCCGGGGGTAAGGCCCGAGCGAAAACACACTGCCAAAGCACAGGCCGAAGCCGACATGCAGGTGCAGCTCCGGCGCTGACAATCAGGTTGCCATTCCGCCTGAACTGATGAGCCCATCGTGACCAAGGCACAAGCTACCTTTGAAGCTCCTGCAGCATTTCTTCCGCAGTTTCCGTCTTGCTTGAGCTCAGACCCAGCTCCAAGGCCTTTTCAAAGTCAGCGATGGCCTGTTCTCGCTCTCCGAGGTCTTTGTGCAGGTGACCGCGCATGTAATAGGCCGTTCCGTTGTCTGGCTCGAGCTCGATCGCCTTCTCGATATCGGCTCGAGACTCGGTATATTGCTCCATCCTCCCGTAGACGATCCCGCGATTTAGGTAGGCCGGAGCGTGCTGCGGGTCCTTTGAGATGGCTATGCCAAAGGCGGTAATGGCGCCTTCATAGTCGCCATTGTTGGTGCGGACCAACCCGAGGTTGACGTATTGATGAGCTAGTTGAGGGTCGGGGGTGCTGGTGGGGGTGGATTCTTCAGCTTGACCACAGCCAGCAGCTAGACAGAGCAGCAACAGGGATAGAACGACGATTTGATGGATTCTTCCTTGCATGGTGTGAGCTCCTTGTCAGATTCGTGTTTGGCATGGTTCCAAGCTGCAAGCGTCTCAGAACCTGTGAAGCCTTCCAGATCATGGTGTTGAAGGCAGTGCCATGGTATCATAGCTCTGCATTCGGGTCAAGGTGCAAGTAACATATCATGGCAATGCTCACCAACAGAATGTCAATGAGGGATCTCTGTTCGTGGATTCGCGGGAACATCGTGATGACTAGAGTCAGTAGCCTGATTCGTCTCTGTACCTGACAATTTCGCCCCGTCGGCGCGCTGCCCGCTTTGACAAAGCTCCCGGGCAATGTTAGAATTCTGGCGCCTGCACGCGAGAAACGGGGAGACGAGAATTGACTGACGGCAAGCTGCAACACGAGCTCGAGGTCGCCATTCGCCTGGCCCGGCAGGCCGGCGAGGCGATCATGGGCTACTACCAGACTGGACTGGAAGTGCTTGAGAAGGCCGGTGGCGAGCCTGTCACCGCTGCCGACCGCGCCGCCGATGACCTTATCGGGGCCGGGCTGCGAGCTGCCTTTCCACTGGACGGGCTCCTGACCGAAGAGTCTGACGATGACCCGTCGAGACTGGACAAGGAGCGGGTGTGGATCGTGGACCCGCTGGACGGCACGACCGAGTTTATCAACGAGACCGGTGACTTTGCGGTGCAGATTGCCCTGGCGGTGCGAGGGCAGCCCGCCCTGGGTGTAGTCTACCAGCCGGCTGCGCAGCTTCTGTATCACGCAGTGCAGGGCAGTGGCGCCTATTGCGTGGAGGATGGTACTTCGAGGCGTCTGATGGTTTCCGCGAAAACCGATCCCGCTGGCATGTGTATGGTGGCGAGCCGTTCGCACTACTCGGAGCTTGTCGAGTCTGCGCGCCGGGCCTTTGGCATCGCGAGGGTCAACCACGTGGGGAGTGTGGGTCTCAAGGCGGGGTTGGTCGCCCAAGGGACCTGCGATCTGTACGTGGCGACCACCGTTGCCAAAGAGTGGGATGTGTGCGCGCCGCACGCGCTGCTGATGGAGGCTGGCGGCACATTGACCAACCTCTGCGGCGATCGCCCGGTCTGCAACCAGGCCGAGGTGGCAGAGTGCCGCGGCCTGATCGGCAGCAACGGCCAGGTCCATGCCCGGCTTGTCGAGGTAGTATCTGCCCTGATGGACGAGCAGTCGAGGTGATGAATATGGGTTCCCGGCGTTGGCAGTGCCTGTCACTTCTCGCGGTACTGATCCTGGCGGCTTGCTCGCCCCAGACAGACAAAGGCGCGCTGCCTGGCGATCCAGCGCAGACCCTGCCGACCGCCACCGCCGTCCCCACTGCCGTGCCAACGGCCATCGTAGTCAGCCCCTATCCAGAGTACGAGATCGTCATGGCGTTGGACACGGCGGGGCAAAGGCTGGAGGGCAGGCTGCAGGTTGCCTTTCCCAATCATACGGGCGTCGACCTGGAGGAGATTGTCTTTCGCCTCTATCCGAATCTCCCGCAGTACGGCGGCGCGATCTCTGTCGGCCCGGTGCTGGTCGATGGCGAGCAACGCACCACCTCGCTGCGTGCCGATGGCACGGCCCTGGCTGTTTCCCTGGCGCGCCCCCTGCCCGCTGAGCACAGCGTGACCATCGAACTGGCGTTTGGTGTCGAGATCCCGGTCATGGAGAGCGGCTACACGCTGTTTGGCATGCGTGGCGGGATCTGGAGCCTGCCCGATGCCTATCCCCTGCTGGCCGTTCACGATGGTGTTACTTGGCACGAGGACGTGGCTCCCGCACACGGCGATGCGGTCTTTGCTGACGCGGCCCTTTACGATGTGACGCTGACGCTGCCCCAGACCCTGACGTTGGTCGCCACCGGCTCGGTGTTGAGCGACGTGGTTGATCTGGAGGGACAGCGTACCTATCATATTGTGGATGGTCCCTTGCGGGAATTCGCCTTCCTGGCCAGCGAGCAGTATCAGATGGCCGAGAGCACAGCCTCTGGAACTACCTTGCGATCCTACTACCTGCCGGGGCACGAGGCCGCCGGGCCGGCGACGCTCGAGTTCGCGGCGGCGGCGCTGCAGAGCTATGAGGATGCCTTTGGGCCCTATCCGTTCGACCAGATGATCGTGGCCGAGGCGCCTCTGCTCTACTATGGTATGGAGTATCCCACCCTGAACCTGATCGGCTCGCAGCTCTACGGAGAGCAGGGCCCCGAGCTGGAGAACCGGGTGGTCCACGAGATCGCGCACCAGTGGTGGTACGCCCAGGTGGGCAATGACCAGATAAACACGCCCTGGCTGGACGAAGGCCTGGCGGAATACTCGATGGCCATCTACTACCTCGCTAGGTACGATGCGGCACGCGCCGATGCGCTGGTTAGCCAGCGCTGGCAGGTACCCTACCAGGTGGCCGTCGAGAACCAGTACGACGCGGTGGTGGATCAACCGTCCTCCGCGTTTAGCTGGGACTATGAGGTGATCGTCTATGCCAAGGCCGCTCTCTTTTTCCACGCACTGCGTCAGGAGGTGGGCGACGATCTGTTCAAGGCGATCATGCACGAGTACGTGACCCAGTTCCGCTGGGGGATCGCGACTCCCAATGGCTTTCTGGCAGCGGCCGAGTCGGTCTCGGGCCGGGATCTGGACGCGCTCTACGACCGCTGGATCCTCAGCAGCCAGTGAGGAA
>JBFFCR010000336.1:0-4832 GCA_041559855.1 Anaerolineae bacterium
AGGTCGCCACCAGAGGAACGCCTGGATACCATAGTCAGGCGAGGCCATGGCCGTCGATACGGTCGGGCGCGGGGTCGGAGCCGGTGCAGTAGGCGTGTCGGATGGCGTCGCTGCTGTAGGGGTCGTTGTTACGTCCGTAGGTGACTCGCTGGCCTGGGGGGTGGTTTCGGTGGCAGTCGGGGTCTCGCTGGGCGTCTCTGATACAGCGGTCCCGGTTGGCGTTGGGGTCCAACTTGGCAATGGGGCTGCGGTCGGCACAACGGCAGCAAGCGTAAAGGTGGGCTGCAGGGTAGGCTCAGGTGTGGATGTGGGCTCGGGCTCTGACACGAGCTGAACGACGAATACCGCGACCGCAAAGACGGCAGCCACGACGATGGCGATACCCAGGAAGGCGACAAAGCGTACGGGGCCTTTCCCGTTCGGCGTGCCTCCATTCTCGCTTTCCATGCTCTCACGGAGCTTCATCAGTTCTACCCCGATTGTCCAGGCGCCAGGTCCAGACGGCTGGACGCATTGGCAACTGCTGGTTGTTCCAACCCGGAATCACACAATACCGGTACCGAGTGTTCCTTGATGCAACAGGGCACGGGTACTCGCCCGTGCCCTGAAGTTCTGCGTCTATATCTGCTATTTCGCCATGTTCTTGAGCGCGTTGTAAGCCGGTGTGGGACTCCAGTCGCCCCAGACGATGCCCCATTGGGCAACGTCGCCGGTGGGGTTCACGACACGGAAGTTGAGATTCCACAGGAACGCCAAGCACACGAATCCCCACTGCTTCATCAGCTGGTAGGACCGTACCGTCCATTCGGCCTGCTCTTGTAGGGTGTTGTCGTCAGCGTATTCGTAACCTGGTGTGCCAGTCCACCCGGATGCCCAACCGAACTCGGTGGGCCAGATTTTCTTGTTGCCGTCACCATAGTTCTGCATGATCCGGTAGTAGCCGTTGAGCGTGGCGTAGAAGGACCATGAGTGATGGAGGGTGTCGCACGGACCGGTGAAGATCGAACCCTGTTGGCGGATGAAATCACAGGCATCCTGTCCACCCCTGACCCAAGGTGCCACGTTAAAGCCGCTGGGGTGGGCGCCGATGGCATCGCTATAGTTCTTGAGCCCGTTCCTGTACATCCCTTCCAGGTAGGCGTAGTCGTCCATTGCCACTGGAGCCGGGGCGCCAGTCGGCGTGAGCGCACCACTGACCACGATCATGCTCGGGCAGACCTGCTTGATCCTGGTGTATGCAGGCTTGAGCAGGGCCATGTAGGCAGCCGGATCGATGGTCATGTTGCCCCACTCGTAGTGGAGATTCTGCTCGTTCCAGACCTCGATAGCCTTAACGCTGGTATTACAGTATCGCTTGGCCAATGCGCCTGCAAAGTCGGCATAGTCCTGAGGATTGTTGGGTGGACCTTCAACGCTCAGATCCTGTCCTGCACGGGCCCAGTCAGGAGCCTTGACAGCACTCCACAGGATCTTGACACCGGCGGCATTGGCGGCGCCAGCGATCTCGTCCAGGGGACCCCATTCGTAGGCTCCCTTGGCTGGCTCGTGCGCATACCACTCTACCTGCTGTTTGACCCAACTGAACCCCAGATCCTTGGTCTTGGCCATGACGGTCCCCGCCTGGCCGTTGTGCACCATGTGCGCCTGGATGCCATAGCCAAAATTGACGTTAGGCGGCGGATTGCTCGTGGTGGTGGTGGTCGAGCTCGTGGGCTTGGGTTTGGCCGTGGGCTTGGGCGTGGCAGTGGGCTCCGGTGTGGGCGTTGGCGTGGGAGTGGGGGTCTCGGTGGGAACGGGTGTCGGCGTCGGGGTTGCGGTAGGAGTAGGCGTGGGCTCCTCGATCAGCACAGCGACGCGCATGCTGCCCGCTACAGTCTGCCCGCCGTTCGCCACAATGGAGGCGCCGATCTCGTACTTGCCTGCCTTGTTGGGGGCTACCCAAGTATACTGCCTCTGGTCCAAGCCGGTGGTCTCCTCGTCATAGAGGCCCCCTGCCGTGTCCTCCACCGTCCACACCACGGAGAAGTCACTATTCACCAGAGACACGGCTCCCTGGGCCGAAGCCTGGTACTCGCGCACGACATCCCACATACGTGGATCGTTGCCATCATCCCACAAGGCGCACACCGCTGCGCCGCCTATGTTGTAGCGTCCCAGCAGCGCGAGTTTGCGACTGAGGCTGCTGGCGTCCTCCAGCCAGACGATCCGTTCCTGGCCACTGGGCTCGTCGATGTAGCTGAACCAGTAGCGACCCGTGGTCTCGTCAAGTTCGACACCAACCGTCTCCAGGTTCACGGTCACCTGGTCGCCGTAGGTGAGCGGGTCCTTACCTTCTGCGAGGGCGAGCTTGCTGAGTTCAGCCAGAGCATCGCGATAGGTCCGCTCCAGAAGCACGCCGCCGGCATTCTCGACGCTCCGCGCGGTGAAGACGGGTTGTAGCTTGTAACGCTCGACCCCGCCAACAGCCCAGGAAAGAAGGGCTTGCATCGCTCCACCCGGCGCATAGGCTGCCGGATCCTGAAGTGCGGGGAACTTGAAAGCATCCACGCTGCGCCCGAGCGCCATCCAGTCGTAGGCGCCGGTTTCCCAGCGGTCCTCGGCAATCTGCACCGGGGCCTCTACATGTAGTGTGAGGCGCTTGCCATTGGCATGGAGTGCATCGGCAAGTTTCTCGACAAAGTCGGTGAACTCGGCGCGCAGGTCCGGGTTGATGCCGCGGTAGTCCAGATCGATTCCCGCAAACATCTCGCCCACCACCAGGTCGACAATGGCTTGAACATGCTCCTCGCGGCCTTCGGGGACCACCAGCATATTGTCGACCAGATCGCTGCGCACCACCCCGTCGTCGGTCCAGTTTCGAAGCGTGGGCAGTACCCGGAATGACTCCTCGCCCCCGGTGTCCGGCATGCTGGGCAAGCTTCCCTCGATGTCGTTGTTGGCGCCAAGGTAGTAACCCAGGGGATTCAGCTCGGAAAGGGACTGGTCGCCCCACTCTGGCAACGAGACATACTCGGGCAATACCGCGCTAACCTGAGGTGGGCGCGGTGTGCTCTGGAATGCGGCGATGGTTTGGGGCACATAATCCAGCCTTGCCTCAAACAGATCATCTTCGAGGATGATCTGACTCGGTACGAATTCCCACTGCTCACCATTCCAGCTGTAAAGCGACAGCTTCTCATACGGTTCGGCGTCATTGGGGATCGGCACAGTCAAGACAACAGCGGTCGGCATGGGACCCTTGACGCTGATCTCATAGACAGGGCTCTTGATGTGCAACGTAGACGGGAGCACCTCAGCAGCATGCTTCAGGTCCGCACCGGCGACACCATCCAGGAAATTCTGCCTGGGCACACCATCGAGCCTGAGTTTGACGTCCTTTTCCAGCCCTTCAGGAAGCACGGTGATCTGCGTTCCGTCACTCTCCAGTACTGAACCACCCTCATCCCGGTCGATCGACGTGTACCCTGCCTCAAAGATACGCTCCTGAGCCGAAACTGGCGGCAAAAGCAATCCCGCGATCACGAGGGCGACGATCGCGACATTCAGGATCCAGCCTCCAGTTTTGCCCTCCAGCAATACCCTTAGATTGCTGGCAGTCGAGCTTGAGCTACTTTCCATGGCCACTCCTCCGCATTCTCTTTCTCCCTCAGCTCCAAGTCTACCGATAATAGCACCAGATTCTCTACACGAACGCACCCCAAGCCAAGCCTTTACTAAACAGACTCAGCCAGGGGTCCGTGGTAATCATGCGAATGCATGATAGTACTCATCGCTCTGGTTCGGTGAGCATGGCGGCAATTCTAGCATAAGCGATAGGATTTGGCAAATCGGGATCTGCAACTGCCCGTCAGCCAACCTGCCTACGCCGGCGCCGCTCGCCCATCGCAAAGAGCCAGGAGAAGTTTCGACGGATCCAGGATCGAACCGGTCCCTTGTACCGCTTTACCATCATGACGGTCACGGGCGCGCGCAGGGCCACGCGCTCCGGGATCGTACCAAAGAGAACCTGTTCCGTCAGGCGCTCGTTGGTGGCGCCGATGACGACAAGGTCATGATTGGCCGCCTCGGTGACAATGCCAGTCACGACGTCATCCGCCGGCTGCACGGCGACCTCCATGGGATAGTCATAGCCTGAAGCCAGGCTTCGCAGCAGCTCATAGCCCCGTGCAAGCGCCTCGGGAGAGGCAGTGCCTGGCACACAGGCGTACATCAGGGTTACCACCGGTTGCTCGCCTGTTCTCGCGGCGTAGCTACGAGCCTGGTCAATGGCAAGACTGATGACAAGGGCGGCGTTGGCACCACCAGAAGTGGGGACCAGAATGCGTTTTGGGCTGCGCCGTTTGCGGAAGCGGACGACTGCGAGATCGCAAGGGGGATTGACAGCCACCAGGTCGATCACACTGCCGAAGGCGCTACGTGGGCTTTCGGTATGACCAGGCCAGCCCAGAATCATAAAGTCTACCTTGCGCTGCCTGGCAGTCTCCGTGATCGCCCGGCCAATGTGCCGGTCCAACCGGATCATGGTGTGCACAGGGACATCTACTTCTCTGGCCTGCGCAATCGCCTCGTCGAGGATCGGCCTCCCTTCCCTAAGAAACATCCGCCCATCAGATAGAGAGAGTTGGACGGGCACCTGGACCACGTGCAACGCCAGCACCTCCCCGTCATGCTGCTTTGCTATGGCTGCCCCCAGGATCCCCAGCATCCGGGCTTGAGCTTCGTTCGCCAGGGGAAGCAGGACCTTGTACTCCCTAGGGACGAGCCGTTCTTCGTGCAAGATCTTTACAGGGAGCCCCTCCTCCTGATCACTAGCTCGCGCGGTGTAAGCCACA
>JBFFCR010000337.1:0-4818 GCA_041559855.1 Anaerolineae bacterium
CCGGGCCAGCGCCACGGAAGCCACCACCGGGATGAGCAAGATGCCTGCCCGTCGCATGGGGCCCAGGTAGGGACCGGCCGTACCACCGCCAAAGGTCACCACCTGCACCCCTTCATCGATAAAGACCTGGAGCCTATCCTCCACGCCCGGCAGAAAGATCGGCACGTTGGCCCCAAAGGCCCGGTCGGTCAGCGCCCGGGCGCGGCGCACCTCCTGGCGGATGACCTCAGGAGGGTGATTACCAGCACCGACGATGCCCAGCCCTCCCGCATTGCTGACGGCGGCCGCCAGTTCTGCACTCGCGGCCCAGGCCATCCCTCCCTGCAAGATTGGATGCTCAATGCCAAGCAGATCGCACAACGGTGTCCGGATCATGCACTCTCCTCAATAGGGCTCCAGGCTCCTGCCTTTCGATAGAACACGGTCCTCCGGCAGAAGTTACGCACGGTTCGGCGCATCCTTCCGGCACCTTTGGTGTTGTAGGAACAGAAGTCCGGGTATGCCGCCCGGCTGCTATGGGAGGATAGAGATGCGCAAGCGAGTTGTGATCACAGGAATGGGCACCATCAACCCCCTGGGTAACGACGTACCCTCATTCTGGGAGGGGCTCGTCGCTGGTCGTTCTGGCGCTGGGCCGATCACCATCTACGATGCCTCGGACCAGGCAGTTCGCATCGCGGCCGAAGTAAAGGATTTTGACCCGGTAGAGGTCTTTGGCATCAAGCAGACCAGACGAAGCGATCGGTTCTGCCAGTTCGCCATGTTCGCTGCCGACCAGGCGGTCGCCGATGCCGGGCTCACCTTTGACCCCAATGACAGCAACCCCCATGCCGGGATCATCATCGGCACAGGGATCGGCGGCCTTACCACGCTGCTGCACAGCTATGACACATTCCACCAGCGAGGGCCGAAGCGGGTCAGCGCCCTCATGGTACCCATGATCATGCCCAATTCCGCAGCCGGTGAGCTTGCCATCCGGTACGGCCTACACGGAATGGCAATTTCGCTGGCCTCAGCATGCGCTACCGGCACCAATGCCATCGGTGAGGGTGCCGAGCGCATCCGCAACGGCGGCGCGGATGTCATGATCTGCGGCGGTGCCGAGTCGGTGATGCACCCGCTGACCCTTGCAGCCCTGAGCAATATGGGCGCGGTTTCCTGCCGGAATGACGAGCCCGAGCGGGCCAGCCGCCCCTTTGACTCCGACCGGGACGGCTTTCTGATGGGAGAGGGCTCGGGTGTGCTGATCCTGGAGAGCCTGGAGCATGCCCTGCAGCGCGGCGCCCGCATCCGCGCCGAGATTGCCGGCTATGGGGCCAGTTGTGATGCATTCCACATCACCGCGCCGGATGAAGAAGGCACCGGCGCGGCCCTGTCGATGCAAAATGCCCTGGATGACGGCGGCCTCTCCCCCGAGGAGATTGACTACATCAACGCTCACGGCACGAGCACGCCGTTGAACGACCGGACCGAGACCCTGGCCATCCGCAAGATCTTTGGCGCGCATGCCTCTACCCTTCCGGTCAGCTCCACAAAGTCGATGATCGGTCACCTGATGGGCGCCGCCGGGGCTGTTGAGGCCATCGCCTGCGTCAAGACCCTCGAGACCGGCGTGATCCACCCCACCATCAACTATGAGACACCCGATCCGGACTGCGACCTGGACTATGTGCCCAACCAGTCCCGCCAAGCCAATCCCCGCACAGCGCTCTCCAACTCTTTTGGGTTCGGCGGGCACAATGCCACGCTGATCCTGCGCAAGTGGGAAGGCTGAGTGACCTTTGGCCAGTAACGCCAATGTGCGCCGTGCCCACGTTGTAGGCTGGGGCATGGCAGTCCCCGACCGCGTGCTCACCAATGCCGAGCTGACCACGATGGTCGACACATCAGAGGAGTGGATCACCCAGCGAACCGGCATAGCCGAGCGGCGTATCGCCGTTGAGGGAGAGACCACATTCACCCTCAGTCTGCGTGCCGCCCGGGACGCTCTCGATGTGGCTGATCTGGATCCGGCTGGCCTCGACCTGATCATCGTGGCAACCGTCACACCCGATCACGCCTTCCCTTCGACAGCATGCCTCCTGCAAGATGCCCTGGGCGCCGAGACGGCAGCCGCCTTTGATCTATCGGCAGGTTGCTCCGGCTTTGCATATGGCATGGCGCTGGCTGCCGACTTGATTGTGGCAGGGCGCCACCAATCTGCCCTCATCGTCGGCGCCGAGACGCTGTCACGCATCACCGACTATACAGACCGGGCCACCTGCATACTCTTTGGCGATGGCGCGGGTGCAGTTGTGCTCAAGGCAGGCGATGATTCCGGCGGCATACTGTCGTCGGAGCTGGGCGCTGATGGCTCGGGCGGCGACTTGCTGATCCTTCCTGGTGGAGGTAGCCTGCATCCCGCCTCAGCCGATAGCGTGACCAAGGGTCTGCACTACATCCAGATGCAAGGACGTCCGGTCTTTCGCTTCGCGACCCGCGTCATGCCCGAGGCAGCCAAGCGGGTTCTCGGTGAAGCCGGGTTCAGCGTCGAGGACGTAGATCTGTTCGTGCCCCATCAGGCCAACGATCGCATCCTGCAGGCAGCAGCGCGAGGGTTGGGGGTGCCGGAGGAACGGATGTTCTCCAACCTGGCGCGGTACGGCAACACGTCGTCGGCCTCGATCCCCATTGCCCTGTGCGAGGCCATCCAAGAGGGCAGGGTCAGGCGCGGCGATCTGATCGTCTGTGTCGGCTTTGGCGCGGGTCTGACCTGGGCTGCCATGGCCATCCGCTGGACCATGCCGCTACCGGTGCCCGTACCTTCTCGCCGGATGACCTTCTGGCGGTCGCTGCGCTACCGCTTGTTCCGGATGCGCTCGCTCTGGCGGCGCCTGTGGCGGCGGATCGATGCCCACCTCTTCCAGATCCTGTACGACCGCGAGGGGAGACGAAAGCGGAGGGGCCGCGATGACCGGTAGCACCATCGAGCGGCTGCGGGCCCTCGAGACCAGATCCCGCCAGGGCGGCGGACCCGACCGTATCGAGGCGCAGCACGCCAAAGGCAAGTACACTGCCCGCGAGCGGCTGGAGATCCTGCTGGATCCAGGCACGTTCCAAGAGATCGACGCCTTTGCCCGCCTGGGCACAGATGACACCCCCGGCGACAGTGTCGTCACCGGCTGGGGGGAGGTAGCAGGTCGCCCCATCTATCTGTTTGCCCAGGACTTTACGGTGCTGGGTGGCTCGGTGGGGGCAGTGCACGGGCGCAAAGTCTGCAAGGTGATGGATCTGGCCATGGCGAACGGCGCGCCCGTCGTGGGTCTGAACGATTCCGGCGGGGCGCGCATCCAGGAGGGAGTCGAGTCCCTGGCAGCCTACGGCGAGATCTTTTTCAGGAACACGCTCGCCTCCGGTGTCATCCCCCAGATCTCGGTCATTCTGGGGCCGTGCGCCGGAGGAGCGGTCTATAGCCCGGCCATCACCGATTTCATCTTTATGGTGCGCGGCACCGGCCACATGTTTATCACCGGCCCGGAAGTGATCAAGGCCGTGACCAACGAGGAGATTGGGTTCGAGACACTGGGAGGGGCCAGCGCTCACAGTGAAAAGAGCGGTGTGGCCCACTTTGTGCATGACGACGAAGAGACCACGCTGGCGGAGGTCCGGCGGCTGCTCAGCTTCCTGCCGGGGAACAATGCCGACGATCCGCCGTGGCGCGAGCCCTCAGATCCGCCGGATCGCATGGCCCCCGGGCTCGATCAGCTCGTGCCCGAGGCGCCAGACCGGCCCTACGACATGCGCCAGATCATTGCTGCCGTGGTCGACGACGGCGACTTTATGGAGGTACACGCGGCCTTTGCGCCCAACCTGCTTGTCGGGTTTGCCAGGTTGGACGGGCACGTCGTCGGCCTGGTGGCCCAACAGCCAGAGATGCTCGCCGGCGTGCTGGACATTGACGCCAGCGACAAGGGGGCGCGCTTTATCCGCTTCTGCGACTGCTTTAACATCCCCCTGGTGACCCTGACCGACACGCCGGGCTTCCTGCCAGGGGTGGCGCAGGAACACGGCGGGATCATCCGCCACGGCGCAAAGATGATCTTTGCCTACGCCGAGGCTACGGTGCCCAAGATCTCTGTCGTCACCCGCAAGGCCTATGGAGGAGCCTATATCGTCATGAGCTCCAAGCACCTGCGCGGCGACGTGAACCTGGCCTGGCCCGGCGCCGAGATCGCAGTCATGGGGCCCGAAGGGGCTGTGAACGTGCTCCATCGCCGGGCGCTGGCGGCAGCCGACGATCCAGAGGCGTTGCAGAGCCAACTGATCGCCGAATACAAGGAGCAGTATGCGAACCCGTATGTGGCGGCCGCGCACGGGTACCTTGATGCAGTCATCGCCCCGCGGGAGACGCGCCCCCGGTTGATCGCTGCACTGAGGACCATCGGCGGTAAGAGAGCTTCACTGCCACCCAAGAGACATGGCAACATTCCGTTGTAGTGGATCGACCGGTAGCACCGGTGCAAATTTATCGTGGAGGATGGTACGTACGATGGGACTAAGAACAAGAGTGAATCCGGGAAGGACAATCGAAAACCGGTCGCGCTCATCCAGGAGCGAGGATCCGCTCCTTGTAGCTGCGCTGGCAGCCGCGCTGGTGGAATACAACCGTAGTCTCAACCAGCGCGACGAGCAGGTATCCCGCGACAACATCCAGTCCAACTGGCGCATGGCAGCGCGCATGTCGCGCCTTCACCGGCTGTAATGAAGTACACTGTCACCGTCGGGGGCCGGGCCTTTGAGATCGAAGTGGATCACGACCGCCTAGTGCGGGTCAATGGC
>JBFFCR010000338.1:0-4804 GCA_041559855.1 Anaerolineae bacterium
AGCTTGCGCAAGAGAGGTGCGGTAGGTTGGCAGAGAAGAAACGCGGGCGGCCTGTCCCCAGACCGCCCGCGCGACGACTTGCTAGAGCCCTGCATCCTGCCTAAGGAGCTCTGCCTTATCCGTGCGCTCCCAGGGAGCCTCGATATCGTCGCGACCAAAGTGGCCGTAGGCTGCCGTTGGCCGGTAGATGGGCCGGCGCAGGTCCAGTTCGTGGATGATCCTTGCCGGTCGGAAGTCAAAGTGCTTGTTGATCAGCTCGTGGATTGTCTCATCAGGCACCTTGCCCGTGCCAAAGGTCTCGATCGCCAGCGACAGGGGCCGTGCCACGCCGATGGCGTAGCTCACCTGCAGCTCGAGGCGATCAGCCAATCCGGCTGCCACGATGTTCTTGGCAACGTAGCGGGCATAGTACGCGCCAGAGCGATCTACCTTTGTCGGATCCTTGCCCGAGAAGCAGCCGCCGCCATGCCCTGCCATGCCCCCATAGGTGTCGACGATGATCTTGCGCCCGGTCACACCGGCATCGCCCTTGGGGCCGCCAGTGACAAAGCGCCCGGTGGGATTGACGTAAATCTTGGTGTCCTCGTCGAGGAGGCCATTGGGCACCACGTACTTGATCACCCGCTGGATGATGTCGGCGCGGATCTTGGCCTGCTCCACGTCGGGCGAGTGCTGGGCAGATATCACCACGGCCTCGACGCGCTTGGGCTTGCCGTACTCGTACTCGACCGTAACCTGGCTCTTTCCATCGGGTCGCAGGTAGGGCAACAAGCCCTCCTTGCGCACGCTTGTCAGGCGGCGGCACAGCTTGTGAGCCAGCATGATAGGCAGGGGCATCAGCTCTGGTGTCTCGTTGCAGGCAAAGCCTACCATCATCCCCTGATCGCCCGCACCGGTGGCCTCGATCTCTTCCTCGGTCATCTCGCCGCTCTTGGCCTCCAACGCCTTGTCGACGCCCAGGGCGATATCTGCGCTCTGCTCCTTGATCGACACCAGCACGCCGCAGGTTTCGCCGTCAAAGCCAAACTTGGCGCGGGTGTAGCCAATGTCCCAGATCACATCTCGCACCAGCGTGTTCAGATCGACATAGGTGCTGGTGGTGATCTCGCCCATCACCAGGACCAGACCCGTCGTGACAGCGCATTCGCATGCCACCCTTGCTTGCGGATCATCGGTAAAGATGGCATCCAGCACGGCGTCCGAGATCTGGTCGCAGATCTTGTCTGGGTGCCCCTCAGTCACCGACTCTGAGGTGAAAAAGTACTTTGGTGATGCCAAGAATGTTGCGGTTATCGACATGTTTGCTTGCTCCTTCCGTTCAGTTGTTTTCTTTCATTAGGTGTCGCCGGACACCTGTTCGATTAGTCTAGTATCTGGTGCGAAATCCAGGCGGTGTCCCAGTTGCCGTCCAAGCTCGCGGCGGATCACGCCCGAGGGTACTCGGGACATCTGCCGGCTTGTAGAGGGCGGACTGTGGTCCGCCTAGAGCATCGGAAACTCCACTGGCCTGCATTTCGTACCGAAAACTAGCCTAATGCTGCCTAGGTTCCCTCTTGCCACGAGACCAGATACGCGGCCTGCTCTGGCGTCAGCACGTCGATCTTTATGCCCATTGCTTCTAGCTTCAAGGCTGCTATCCCCTTGTCGATCTGTTCGGGTACCGGATAGACCTTCTTCTCGAGCTCGCTGGCATGCTGCACCATGTACTCTGCGCACAGGGCCTGATTGGCGAAACTCATGTCCATCACTGCGGAGGGGTGTCCCTCGGCGGCAGCCAGGTTGATGAGGCGTCCATCTGCCAGCAACGAGATGCGCCGGCCGTCAGGCAGGGTGAACTGCTCGACAAAAGGCCGCGGCTTGTGGACAGAAGAGGCCATAGCCCGCAGGGCCGGGATGTTGATCTCGACATTGAAATGTCCCGAGTTCGCCACCAAGGCGCCATCCTTCATGACCTCCATGTGCTGGCGGTCGATCACGCTCTTGTCACCGGTGGATGTCACAAAGATATCGCCTGTCCTGGCGGCCTCGAGCATGGGCATAACGCGGTAGCCGTCCATTACCGCCTCCAGCGCGCGCAATGGGTCGACCTCGGTGACGATCACGTTCGCGCCCAGCCCCTCGGCGCGCATGGCGATGCCCCTGCTGCACCAGCCATAGCCACCCACTACCATTGTCTTGCCTGCCATCAAGACGTTGGTGGCGCGGATGATGCCGTCGATTGTGCTCTGGCCTGTGCCGTAGCGATTGTCGAAAAAGTGCTTGGTGGTAGCATCGTTCACCGCCACGATAGGATAGCGCAGCACGCCATCATCGGCCATCGCCCGCAGACGGATGACGCCGGTGGTGGTCTCTTCTGTCCCGCCGATGATCCCATCCAGGAGCTCTGTGCGATCCTTGTGTAGCACGCCTACCGTGTCGGCGCCATCGTCCATGGTCAACTGCGGGGCGTGATCCACCGATTGGTGTATATGGCGGTAGTAGGTATCGTGGTCCTCGCCCTTGATGGCAAAGGTCGGTACCCCATACTTGGCCGCGAGGGCTGCTGCCACGTCGTCCTGCGTGCTCAGCGGGTTGCTGGCGCACAGCCGCACATCTGCCCCACCTGCTTTGAGGGTACGCATCAGGTTGGCCGTTTCGGAGGTCACGTGCAGGCATGCTGCCACGCGGATGCCCGCCAACGGTTTTTCCTTTTCGAACCGCTCGCGGATCAAACGGAGCACTGGCATCTCTTGCTCTGCCCATTCGATCCGGCCCTGCCCGGCGTCCGCCTGGCTCAGATCTCGTACGTCATAGTCTTTTGTCATGCTTTTCTCCTTGAATAGTCTCCTGCTTCTGCTATCTATCAGAAGGAGTGGCTTGCACCGCCCCCCAGCAAAAGTTCTAGATCCGGCGTGTCGCCGAATGCCTGGCGATACCGTTCCGCAAACTCGTGCAATGTATAATGGTGGTTCTGCGTGCCGTACTGTTCCAGAACATAGGTCGCAGCCAGGGCCGCGATGCGGCCCGTGATCTCCCACGGATACCCTCTCAATATTCCCTTGATGATCCCACCCCGGTAGGCATCTCCTGCACCGGTCGGCTCGGCCAAAGGCTCTGGTGGAACGACCGGGATGCGCAGCACCAGCCCCTCCGCATGAATCGTCGAGCCTTCCTCCCCTTGGGTAATGATCGTGATGTCGGGCAGCGACAGTAATTCTTCATCAGACAGATCCGTCTTGCTCTTGATCAAGCCGAACTCGTACTCGTTCACGATCAGCATGCGCGCGCCCTTGGTGCCGTTCAGCAGTTCCTCCCCACTCAGTCGGATGATCTGCTGGCTTGGGTCGTAGATGTACGGAATGCCCAGTTCCTGGCATTCGCGGGCATATTTCACCATCGCCCCTGGCGCGTTGGGTGAGATGGTCGCAAGCTCGACTGGACGGTCCAGATCGTGGAAGGAGAGCATATCGGCCTTACCCATAGCACCGATGTAAAAGCTGGCGATCTGATTGTTATCCAGGTCCGTGTTCACAAAGAAGGAAGAGGTGAACTCGTCCGCAACCTCAACCGTGGCCGATGTGTCGATACCAGCCAGCTCGAGCCAGGCGCGGTACTCGGCAAAGTCCTGGCCCACTGTGGCCATCACAGTAGGGTGTTCTCCCAGCAGGGCAAGCGTGTAGGCGATATTGGGCGCGCATCCTCCCCGCTGCTTGCGCATCGAGTCCACCAGGAAACTGAGGCTGATCTGGTGGATCTGCTCGGGCAGGATGTGTTCGTCGAAATGCCCGGGGAAGGACATCAGGTAGTCATATGCCACGGAACCTGTGATGATGACGCTCATTTCCTTCTGGGTCCTCTTATCCATATCGTTCTTGCAAGGCCGCCGCCAGCTCCCCTGTTAACGAGAGCACCCGTTCCGCTATTTCAACAGGCAGCGAGCCGCATCCGCAGGATGGCATGATCAGCGCTGAGGCAAGAAGGTCATCCTGCTCCAGTCCCTTGTCCGTGAACAACGCCAGCACCTGGTGGAATCGTTCCCACAGGCTGTCCACTGTTTCTTCATACACCTGATCGCTCGCTGGCACAATGCCCCAGGCGATGGTACCCCCGCGCTCCAGAAACTCGCCCACCTCGTCGGGATACAGCGCGAGCGCGTCGGCGTACTGGTAGGCATCCAGGTTGACAATGTCGGTCGTCGTCGAGAGCAGCAGGGACCAGTCGGTATTGCCGCAGCAATGCACACCCTTCACACCCTCGATCCCGGCGAAAACCTCCTCCATCACGCCGATCACTTGGTCTCTGTTCAGCGAAACAAAGGCTGAGCCGAAACTGCTCATGTACGGTTCATCGACGAAGATGATGGTCTGCGGCGACAGCTTGCCCAGCTCCTGCTCCATCCAGGTCGCCTTGAGGCGCAGGTGTTTGGACACAGCCTCTGCCAGGACATCGTCGTACAGGACCGGCTTGCGGTTCTGATCGGCTACCATCAAGCCCCAGCTCACCGGTCCGGTGACTTGGCCCTTGACGATCGGCGGACGATCGCCATCCATGTCCAGGAAACAGTGCAGGCCTGCGGCATAGTCAGGGCTGATGGCAGCGTGCTCCAGGTCGTCCATCAGGTAGGCAATGTACAGGAGCTCCAGTCCTGGATCGAGATCTCGCTCCCGGTCTATGTATATCTGCTCGTCAGCTATCACCACACCGGGGAACCGCTCGCTATACTGCACATACATGTTCTCCAGGAACGAGCGCCGCGGCAGTTGCGGCCAGGTGGGGATGTCCAACGTGGACAGGGCCAACTGGCAGGCTGTCTCGGCATCGCTAT
>JBFFCR010000339.1:0-4773 GCA_041559855.1 Anaerolineae bacterium
CATAGGCCTCATCGATGGCGGCTTCCAGCGTCTGAATCCATTCCTCGCCCAGCCAGGACAGGATCTGATCCCTCTCACCTTCCGTCAGCATCCGATCGGGCAGTTGGATCGGCTCGACCTTCTCCTCTGGGTCTTGGATGTCGAGGGAATCAACATCCTGTGCGCTCAGTGCGCTGTAGCCACGTCTCGGCCTCGGCGGCAACACGCCCCCGATGATGTCGCTGATCTCCGCCGGCAGCGGTTCGTGGCTCCCTGCCGGCTCGTCGGGCTCGGGAACCGCCGCCAGGGGCACAGGCTCTGCCGTCCGGCCCGCTCCTGCCCGGGGCCTCCCGGCTGCCCGCTTCAGGTCCTCCGCACCGGGTTCGCCTGCCCGAGCTTCCTCGTCGAGCGCACGCTCTACATCCGGATCGTCCAAGAAGAGTTCCAGTTCCTCAGGCGGAAAGGGTGGAAGCTCCTCAGGGCCCGCAGGAGCCCTATCTGCGGTAGCCTCCCTGCCCATCCCTTGCTGCCTGTCCTGTCCCCGAGCGGCGGATGCCTGTTCCGCTGCTCGGGGCTTGATGTCCACGCGCCGAGGGGTCCCAAAAATGATCTCGGCGCCCCGTCCCTGAATGGTCGGTCGCTCTTTCGACATCCTATTTCACCTCCCCGCGAGTCAAACAAGCCACAAGACAATCACTGAAATGGCAAAGGCCGCCACAATCGGCCAGTAGACGCGATGCACAAAGCTAGATCTGCATTGACAGCGCATCTTGTGCACAATTCTACCCCAAGACGCTACAAAACGCAAGTCAGCCGATTGAGAGCATTCAATGTCAAACGATCTATAGATCGTCGCGCACCGCACTCGGCTCTCCCCTTGACCAGGAGCCCGGCCAGGCAGGCAAAGGTTTCTTGCCTTGCTGGGAATTTGCAGGTAGTCCGGAAAGAGGGTATAATTGCGAGTCGTAATCCTGATTTAGAGAGGTAATCGGAATGCCGAAACGAACGTGGCAGCCCAAGGTGCGCCGCCGCAAGCGGGTGCACGGCTTTCGGGCTAGGATGAAGACCAAGGGAGGGCGCCGAGTCCTCAAGGCCCGGCGACAGAAAGGTCGCCAGCGCTTGACAGTATAGATCGGTGAACGCCCGGCGTATGGCGTAGGGGCCGCCGGTCAGGGACGTCATGCGTAGGAAGAACCGCCTCCGAGCAAACGCTGACTTTGAACGTCTCCGGCGTGAGGGCCGAACTTGGGCCCACCCTCTATTGGTACTCTCGGTTCAGCCCAATGGTCTGGAGTACAGCCGTTTCGGTTTCGCCGTTGGACGGCGGATCGGAAAAGCCGTGGAACGTAATCGCATCAAGCGTCGAATGCGCGAGTCGGTGCGTACAAGACTGAAGAGGCGCGAGATAGCAACTGGATGGGACGTCGTCTTGATTGCCAGGCTCCCAATACGAGATGCTTCTTTTCACCAGGTCGATGAAGCAATCGGCCTGGTGTTGCGTCGGGCACGCATGTTGGATGAGACGTCATGAAGTACATACTGATGGGGCTGATCCGGCTTTATCAGATGACACTGTCCAAGATCATGCCCCCCTCGTGCCGCTTCACACCTTCCTGCTCGCACTATGGGTACGAGGCCATTCGCAGGTACGGGGCACTCAAGGGCGGCTGGATGGCCGTCAAACGCGTGGGCCGCTGTCATCCCTTGAACCCGGGCGGGTACGATCCCGTGCCTTGATGAACGGCACGATTTGATAGGAGGCTTGGTTTTGACGAAACGTAGTCGTATAGTTGGAGCAGTACTAGTCCTGCTCTTGTTGGGTCTCGTTCTGTCGGCCTGTGGTGGATCCGCGGTCGCCCAGAACTGGCCCGGTCTGACAGTGGATGGCGATACCGTCTACGTCATCAGCGGCGTACCTCAACAGGTCTATGTCGTGGATGCCACGAACCGTTCCACCAAGGCCACTTTCATGCCGGATGGCGCAGGCGAGAACAGAGCCGCGGCCAACTATTGGAGCCCGGTGACCGTAGGCGACGGCCTGGCCTTTGTCGGCTTCTTCCAGCAACGGTTCAGCAACTCTGGCCTGTACGCCTTTGATCCTGAGACCGGGCAGCAGCAATGGTGGGTAGAAGCCGAAAGCGAGATCCTGTCCGCGCCCACCTATGTTGACGGCGTGGTCTATTACGGCACCACGGGCGGCCTGGTGTACGCCGTAGATGTCGAGTCACGCCGCGTCAAGGCTGGATGGCCGTTCGAGGTCGGCTCTCCAGTCTGGGCGTCACCCCTCGTCGCCGATGGCCGCGTGTATGTCGCCTCCATGGGCCACCACCTCTACTGCCTGGATGCCGAGACCGGGGAAGAGGAATGGCAGAACCCAGTGGAAGTTGGCGGGTCCCTGGCAACCCAGCCACTTCTCGAGGGCGGCATCCTGTACGTCGGTTCGTTTGACGGCAGGGTCCACGCCATCAAGGCCGACTCGGGCGACGCGGTGGAGGGCTTTGACTTTCAGGCAAGCAACTGGGTCTGGTCCACGCCGCTCATGGTTGAAGACCAGCTCTTTGTGACCGCCGTCGACGGCTTCCTCTACACCCTCGACCCAGCCACCGGGGATGTGCAGGCGCCCTACTACGACAGCGGCGAGGTTTCCCAGGGCCGGGATGTCATCCGGGCCAATCCCATCCAGGTTGGGAACAAGATCGTCATTGCCACGGAAAAGGGCTATGTCATCGCCCTGGAAGACGGCCAGCGTGTCTGCTCCTGGCCTAGCGGAACACCTGAATCGGCCGTGTACACGACACCGGTCCTCTCGGGCGAAACGGTCTATCTTGTCCAGCTCAGCGGAGTGGTGCACGCATTGGACGCAGCGTCGCTCGAGACCGGCGTCTGTGCTGCGAGCGAGCTATTCTCTCCGCCGGAGAGCAATTGATAGAATAGGGGTGTCCAGGCGCCGAGCTTGGCGCCTGGCAACCGTGTAGGAGGTTTCCTTGGGTATCGGTGAGATTTTTAATGTAGCCATTCTGCAGCCCATGCTCAACGCGCTGCTGTGGCTCTACAGCGTACTGGGCCAGCAATTCTGGTTGGCGATCGTCGTTTTCACGGTGATTGTCCGGGGCTTGATGACCCCACTGATGCTGCCCCAACAACGCTCCGCCAAAAGGATGCAGGAGCTTCAGCCCAAGCTGAAGGAACTGCAAAAGAAATACAGCAACGACAAAGAGCGCCTGGCTCAGGAGCAGATGAAGCTGTACAAGGAAGCGGGCGTCAACCCCATGGGCGGCTGCCTGCCGATGCTCATCCAGTTCCCAATCTGGATCGGCTTGTACCAATCTATCATCCAGGCACTCGGCTACCAACCGCTCGACGTCTTGAAGCTGTCCCAGAACATCTACCCCTTTATGCAGAAGGCCTGGGCGTTGGTGCCGCTGGACCGCTTCTTCCTGGGCATGGACCTTGCCAAGAACCCAGGGCTGCTGGCGCAGCAACCGGGAGGGTGGATCTTCTATGCCCTGCCGGTCTTGGTGGCCTTTACCTCGTGGCTACAGACCAAGATGACCACCCCCACCGGTGGTGGGGACGGACAAGCCGCCGGGATGGGCCAGAGCATGACCCTGATGATGCCCTTGATGTTCGGCATCTTCAGCTTGCAGTTCTCCACCGGGTTGTCCTTCTACTTTATCATCTCCAATATCATCGGAATCGTGACCCAGGGGTTCATCTCCGGTTGGGAGGGATTGCTATTCTGGAAGGGTATGAGCCTGTCGAACCTGCTGTCTCCGGGAGCGAGAGCCCAGCCGTCTTCTTCGAAGGAACCCACAGAGAAGCAAACCGCACCTACACCGGCCGGCAGCCAGAAGGGATCGCAAAGTGGATCAAGGAAACGAAAGAAGAAGCGTCGTCGCAAGCGGTAAGACCGTCGAGGATGCCATAATCAACGGGCTGGCCATGCTCCAGGTCCGGCGCGATCAGGTGGACGTCGAGGTCATCACCGCTGGGAGTCGTGGCGTTCTCGGCTTTGGCGCCGAAAACGCCCAGGTCAAGCTCCTGGTCAAGGCACCACCCAAACCTCAGCCTCTACCCAAACTCGAGCCCGCGCCCGAGGCCCCGGAACCTGTCCCGGAACCGTCACAGCCCACAGCGCAACCAGAACCCCAGGCAGACGCACAGGCCGCGGCACAGGTGGGTCAGGAGATCCTGTCCGAGCTCTTGCGCCGGATGAACGTCCGCGCCTCGGTGGAAGTCATGCCGGGTCACGAACTCGCCGACGAGGACCAGCCTCCTCCCATGGTGCTGAACATCACCGGCGAGGATCTGGGTATCCTCATTGGTCGCAGAGGAGACACGCTCCGCGCTCTGCAATATCTGGTCCGGCTCATGGTCAGCCACCGCCTCAAACACTGGACCAACCTGATTGTCGATGTGGAGAACTATGTGATCAGGAGACGGCGCGCTCTGGAGGGACTGGCCCAGCGCGTGGCCGAACAGGTTGCCCGCACAGGCCGCGCGCAGGCGCTGGAACCCATGCCGCCCTACGAGCGTCGCGTGGTGCACATGGCTCTGCGCAACCATCCCGAAGTGACTACCAGAAGCGTGGGGGAAGGTGAACGACGAAAGGTCACCATCATCCCCAAGTAGCTGCAAGCTATCTACAGCAGCGACATCATCGACCACCGGGCGTTGATCGAGGCGACCCACGAGGCGGGCGGGCTCGTCGTGATGGCGACAGACCTCCTCGCGCTCACCCTCCTGGAGCCGCCCGGGGCGCTCGGGGCGGACATTGCGGTCGGGAGCAGCCAG
>JBFFCR010000340.1:0-4737 GCA_041559855.1 Anaerolineae bacterium
GCTGCGCTGGGGGCGGCAGCAGGTGTAGTGGGCTACGCCTACGAGCGCTTGGCGGATGTCATCCGCAGGAATTTCAAGCGGAAAGGGGATGAGATCGTCGCCGCAAACCTCCGCGTTGCACGTGCAGCCTACCTGTTTGCTGAGGAGCGGTACGCTGCCGATTTTGAGTGGAAGCTGCAGCAGGTTGCCGGCGCTCCCCAGCGGATGCTGATGTCCGGCAACCAGGCCTTGGCCCTGGGCGCGCTTGCCGGAGGCTGTCGCTTCATTGCAGCCTATCCCATGACGCCGGCCACATCGATCATCGAGTGGATGGCTAGGCACGAGCACGACTTTGGCGTGGTGATCAAGCACGCCGAGGACGAGATCGCGGCGATCAACATGGCCATCGGAGCCAACTTTGTTGGAGCGCGAGCCATGACGGCGACGTCGGGCGGCGGGTTTTCGCTGATGGTCGAAGCGCTCGGATTGGCAGGGATGACCGAGGTGCCCCTGGTGGTTGTGGAAGCCCAGCGCGGCGGACCATCGACGGGCCTGCCCACGCGTACAGAACAGAGTGATCTACTCTTCGTAGTCAATGCGTCGCAGGGCGAGTTCCCGCGGCTGGTGTTGGCCCCGGGAACAGTCGAGGAGTGCTTTGAGGTTGGCTGGCGGGCGTTCAATCTCGCCGAAAAGTACCAGACGCCAGTGATCGTGCTTAGCGACGAATTGCTGGCGGCATCGCTGCGGACGGTGGAGCTGGATGCCATCGACTTTGACAACGTGAAGATCGATCGCGGAAAGCTGCTCAGCGAGGAGGAGCTAGACGCCTTGGATGGGGAGTACAGGCGCCACAAGTTCGTAGAGGATGGAATCTCGCCGCGGGCGTTGCCCGGGCATGCCAAGGCAGTGTATGCGTCAGCGAGCGACGAACATGACGAGTTCGGGCATATCACAGAAGATCAGGACAACCGCGTCAGGATGATGCAGAAGCGGATGGCAAAGCTGGAGACAGCACGAACGGAGATCATGCCCCCAACTCGCTACGGCGCGGAAGATGCGCCTACTGTGTTGGTAGGGTGGGGCTCCACGTATGGCGTGCTCCGCGAGGTGGTGGACCGGCTGGATGGACAGGCTAGGTTGGTCCACTTTCGGGACCTGTGGCCCTTTCCGGTGGACGCAGCGGCGGAAGCGCTCCGGGGTGGCAAGTTGGTGGTGGTTGAAAACAACTATACTGGGCAGTTCAAGCGGCTGCTTCAGGGCGAGACCTGCATCATGGTGGACCAGGTGATCTCGCGGTACGATGGACGATCGTTCTCCCCGGAGGACGTTCTGGCCGCCCTGAAGGAGGCATGATAAGATGGCTGCCACTGTCAGAGATTATGCGAGTCCTGTGAAACCGACCTGGTGCCCTGGCTGCGGTGACTATGGCATTCTGGCAGCGCTAAAGCAGGGGCTGGTACAGGCTGACCTGGCACCGCACCAGGTACTGGTCGTGAGCGGCATCGGCTGTGGCAGCAAGCTACCTGACTATGCCACAGTGAACGGCCTCTTGACGCTACATGGCCGCCCGCTGCCGGTGGCTACGGGAGCCAAGTTGGGCAACCATGGCCTGAAGGTTGTGACAGTGCATGGTGACGGCGATTCGATGGGGCTGGGCATGGGCCACTTTATTCACACGGCCCGGCGCAACCTGGACATAGTGGACCTGATCCAGAACAACCAGATCTACGGACTGACCAAAGGCCAGTACTCCCCAACGAGCGATCGCGGCTTTGTCACCGCGACGTCGCCGGATGGATCGATCGAGCTGGCGGCCAACCCCGTAGCGCTGGCCGTGACGGCCGGTGCCACTTTTGCGGCTCGTGGCTTTGCAGGGGATGTCAAGGGACTGGCCGACTTGATCGCACAGGCGCTGGCGCACACGGGCTATGCCCTGGTCGACGTTCTTCAGCCCTGTGTGACCTTTAACCGCAAGAACACCTATGATTGGTACCGGGAGCGGGTCTACAGCCTGGAAGAGGAGGGGCACGATCCAGGCGACCGGGTTGCCGCATTCCAGAAAGCGCTGGAGTGGGGTGAACGCATTCCCTTGGGCGTGTTCTACCAAACGCGGCGGCCATCGTACGAGGAGCAGGTGGCAGGGCTGCGAGCAGGACCGATCGCGGCTCGCGAGTTGAAAGCGCTGACAGCGGTCGAGATCGAGCGTTTACGTGCAGAATTCATGTAATTCAGGCGATTACGCCTGTCGCTGCACCTGGGAGGGCCTGTGGCAGGCCCACAGCAGGGCAGAAACCATATCATTGAAGCGAGAGGAGGTGTCAGGATGCCGTACGTAATTACAGAGAGGTGCGCCCGCGATGGGCTATGTTCAGAGGTCTGCCCAGTGGAGTGCATCGTGGCTGGCCCGGAGGGCGACCCCGATTGGGGTATGGCGTATTTCATCGACCCGGATTCGTGCATCGATTGCGGTGCGTGCGAGCCCGAGTGCCCGGAAGACGCGATCTTTCCGGATGACGAGGTCCCGGAGGAGTATGCGGACTGGACGGCGAAGAACGCTGCTTTCTATTCGGATGGCCCAGGATACGACGCCCGGTAGTCCCTTGACGTGGTTCGAGTCCAAGAGCTGGGGGCTGGCGACATACCGCCAGCCCCCAGTTGCGTGTAGATCGATTCTCGTCCCTGTGTACAGAAGGCAGGCGTATTGATGTGCGTATGCACACGGGCGCGCGCTCCGCGGCAATGGCGGCTTGGTCAGGCTGCCTGATCCTCGAGGACGGCGAGAACTTCTTGGCTGTGGTTCTTGGGTCTCACCTTGGGGAATACCTTGACGATCACACCCTTGTCGTCGATGACGTAGGTGGAGCGAATGATGCCCATGAAGGTGCGACCATACATCTTTTTCTCTCCCCAGGCACCATACGTCTCGGCGACCTGGTGATCGGGATCGCTGAGCAGGGGAAAGGGCAGCTCGTACTTGAGCGCGAACTTGTCATGTGACTGGACGCTGTCTGGGCTTACGCCCAAGACAACAGCGCCAGCGGCCAAGATGTCTGAGTAATCGTCGCGAAAGTTGCAGGCCTCCGTCGTGCAGCCGGGCGTGTCGTCTTTCGGGTAGAAGTAGAGGACGACCGTCTGTCCGCGGTAGTCGGACAGGGTGACTGAGCCTCCGCCGGCAGCCTGCAGGGTGAAATCGGGCGCGAGTGTTCCTTCTTGTAACATGGTCTCCATCCTTTCTCGGGTGCTTTCTCGTTATTCAGGATACCTTTGGGTAGGAAGTTTGTCAACTCGATGGGCTCTGGTGGGTTGGCGTATTGCCCGCGAGTAGGAGTCGTCTTGTCACTGGGCGCGAGCTGTAGCGAACGTGATGCGTGGGCTATGTTGATAGATTGCACAGGGAGGCGGTGGATGGCACAGGAGTTGGATTTCGAGCGGGTCTGGCTGAGCAAGCTCTCGGCCTGCCTGGATGAGGCTGCTGGCGAGGAGACGCGGCAGGAGGTGATGGCCGGCTGCGAAGGGCTGTCGGGGCGTTCGAGCAGCGCGGAGGTTATCGGCTGGACACAGGGAGCCATGCAGCGACTGGCGGCGCTGGTAGACGGAGAGACAGCCAGCCTGGTGATGACGGGATGCGCGTGCCAGTATCCAAAGGAGGGCCTGCAAGCTGTGCGGCAGGCCTACGCTGAGACCAGGAGCCTGGCCGTGGCGCACGGCATGCTGCGGGAGCAGTTCGAGGCATTCTTGCGAGAGTCGCTGGAGCTCAAAGAGGAGCATGTGCAAGAAGTGCTGGGCCTTGGCTGGGGGCTGGCGGGCATCCTCGAGGGGAATCGGATTCTGGCTACCAAGATCCCAAAGAGCGGACATTTGGAACCCTACCTGGAGGAGACCGATCCGCAGAGAAGACGGCAGTACTACTGCCACTGCCCGCGGGTGCGCGAGGCTTTGCAGACGGGAGAAAGCCTGCCGGTGATCTACTGCTACTGTGGCGCTGGCTTCTATAAGGGCATTTGGGAAGAGATCCTGCAGGCGCCAGTCGAGGTTCAGGTGCTCAAGAGCGTGCTCGTTGGGGATGACGTCTGCTCGATCGCCATCCACCTGCCCTTGGAGGTGACGTAGCTCGCGGCGCAGTCTGCGGATTCTTAGGCGCTGTTGATTATTGTCTGGCTACCTGATGCTCTGGCGATAGGCCCACTCGATCATGCTCGCTTCCCTGGCGGCTGTGGTGCAGAGGCGGCGCGGGTCGGGCCTGACGCCGATGCGTCCCAGGTCCAGCCGGTCGGCGTCCCAACAGGTTTGAACCGTGACGTGGGCTTTGATCAGGCCGTCGGTATGGTACTCGCAGGCATATCGCAGGAGCTCGAACTCCTCATCGGGCAGGGTGAGGAGGGAGCCGCGCAGGCTGGCAGCGAACTGGGCTGCTCGAGCGCCATGCTGCGGATCCCGCCCGTCGTTCATACGCTTGGAATCGTGCAGGAAGGCGAACAGCTCGACGATAACCGTATCGGCGCCGGTCGACTTGGCAAGCCGGAGGCCGTTGGCGCACACTCGTCTCCAGTGGGCAATGCCGTGGATGCCGTCCAGGTGCAGCGCGAATCCTGTCTGAACCAGGTCGACCAGGGCTTGTGGGACCATCAGAGTTGCTCCGAAATCAGTCTGCGACCGGCGAAGGTGCGGTCCAGATGCCGCTGCTGAACCGGCAGTGATTCTAGCACATTCGCCCTTGCCCGGCAATGGGGAATGTCAGAGATAGCGAGGCGCTGCTCA
>JBFFCR010000341.1:0-4701 GCA_041559855.1 Anaerolineae bacterium
GAAATAGCCGTGGCCCTCGTGAGCGCCACGCTGCTCCCGGCCGTGATGGGCGACCTGCCGCTTGACCCCTCGGCCCTGACAGGTAACGTGGGCGTGCTTCGGGACCTGGGAGCGGCGGCGCTCGCCGAGTTCCTGGCTTGGTTCGCGGCGCATCTACAGGCAGCGGAGCCGGAAGAGATCCGGCGGCACCTGGAAGCAGCGTTGCGGCAGCGGTGGGCCGCTGATGCAGTCCTGCGCGCGGATGCCAGCCGCTTGCTGCAAGCTGTACAAGGGGTGGACGCCACCTTGGCGGCTGCCACCGGTGAGGTCAGGGAGGCACTGGCCCAGGGCCTGGCAGGTCTGGCTACGCAGTTCGACGAGTTCCGCTGGGTGCTTGGGGACGTGCAGGAGACGCTTGCCGAAGTACGGACTTTGCAGCAGCAGCAGTTGGCCATGACTGAGGAGCTGCTGGCGCTGCACAGGAAGCCACGGCGGCCCTCTCCCCCTGCGGAGGCGCCGGCCGTCGAGCCCCGAACGCCTGCCTTTGTCGAGGAGGGAGCCCCGGACCTGGGCCACAGGCCCGTCTTTGTCGCCCGGGAGCGGGAACTGGCCCGGTTGGAGGGCGCGCTCGATGCAGCCCTGACGGGTCAAGGCCGGGTTGCCTTTGTCACCGGCGGCCCAGGACGGGGTAAGACGGCCCTGCTGGATGCCTTTGCCCGGCAAGCGATGGACGAACATCATGAATTGCTCGTGGCCAGCGGCACCTGCAACGCCTACTCGGGGGTGGGCGACCCTTACCTGCCCTTTCGCGAGGTATTGGGCATGCTCAGCGGCGACGTGGAGTCCCGCTGGGCAGCGGGTACCATCAGCCGCGACCATGCCCTGCGCCTGTGGGGGGCCCTGCCCGCCGCCGTCGAGACCCTGTTGTCCCACGGCCCCCACGTCTCACCAGCCCTGGTGCCCGGCGGGGCGTTGCTGTCCCGCGCTGAGAGCGCCTGTCCCGGAGAGCCCTGGCTGGGGCGATTGCGGGAACGGGTAGAGCGTGGTTCGAGGGCGTCCGAAGGCCTGGAGCAGAGCCACCTCTTCCAGCAGGTGAGCAACGTGCTCCGCGCCCTATCGCAGGCGCATCCCCTGCTCCTGATCCTGGACGATCTGCAGTGGGTAGACCGCACCTCGGCGGGCCTGCTGTTCCACCTGGGCCGGCGGCTGGAGGGAGCTCGCATCCTCATCGTTGGCACCTACCGGCCGGAGGAGGTCGCCCCGGACCGGCAAGGAGAGCCCCACCCGTTGGAGAAGGTGCTGGCCGAATTCAAGCGCACCTTCGGCGACGTCTGGCTGGACCTTGCCGAGGTCGATGCGCCGGAAGGGCGGCGCTTTGTCGATGCCCTGTTGGAGACCGAGCCCAACCGCCTGGGGGAGGGATTCCGCCAGGCGCTGGCCGAGCTGGGCGGCGGGGCACCCGCTGTTCACGGTTGAGCTGCTGCGGGCCATGCAGGAGCGGGGCGACCTGGTACAGGATGAAGAGGGCCGCTGGGTCGAAGGGGCGGCGCTGGATTGGGACCTGCTGCCGGCGCGGGTGGAAGGCGCAATCGGGGAGCGGATCGAGCGACTTGAGGAGGATCTGCGTGAGATCCTCTCCGTGGCCAGCGTGGAGGGTGAGGATTTCACCGCCGAAGTGGTGGCCCAGGTGCAGAGCCTGGAAGCCCGCGCCCTGGTGCGGTGCCTGAGCGGGGAGCTGCAGCGGGAGCACCGGCTGGTGCGCGCCCAGGGGCTGCGCCATCTGGATGCGCGGCGGCTGGCGCTCTACCGGTTCCAGCACCACCTGTTCCAAAAGTATCTGTACAACCACCTCGACCCCGCCGAGCGGGCCTACCTGCACGAGGACGTGGGCACCGTGCTGGAGGCGCTGTATGGGGGGCAGACGGACGAGGTGGCGGTGCAGTTGGCGCGTCACTTCCTTGAGGCGGGCGTGACTCAGAAAGCAGCCCACTACCTGGGGCGGGCCGGGACGCTGGCGGCGGAGCGGTACGCCAACGAGGAAGCGATCGCTCACCTGAGCCAGGCGCTGGAGTACCTGCCCGACGATTCTGCACAGCGACTGGACCTGCTGACAGCCCGGGCGAAGGTGTATGGCCTGGTGGCCCGCTGGGATGCACAGCGCACGGACCTGGAGGCGGTGCTGGCCCTGGCCGATGCCCTGGAGGACGAGGTGCGTCCTCCGGACGTGGGTCGCTGCGATGCGTATCGCTGCGATGCGCTGATCGCCCTGGCCAAGTGCCTCCACAGTACAGAACCCACCGGCGGCCAGGAGCCGGCCGCGCACGCCGCACAAATCGCTCGGGTGATGGGCGACCCACTGCGCGAAGGGCTTGCTCTGTGCACCCTTGCCTCGCAAGAATTCACCTCCGGCCAGCTTGCTAGCAGCCGCAGGACTCTGGAAGCAGCCCTGGCGCGGCTCCAGGAGACTGGCCAACCTGGCGAAATCGCGGCCTGTCTGTCTCATTTGGCTCGGGTGCATTCCTGGACGGATCAACACTCCGCAGCCTTGGATCTCGCCGAGCGTGCCGTGGCCTTGAGCCGGAAGGCCGGCGACCGGCACCAGGAGGCGACCAGCTTGCGAGTCGTAGCCATAGGACACGTGAACCAGGGCGAGCTCGCTGCCGCGCTGCCCGTGGTCGAGGCGGCGCTGGCCCTGCACCGCGAGGTTGGCGATCGGCACGAGGAGTGCCACGGGCTGAACTTGTTGGGCAGGACTCTCGGAGGCCTTGGTAGGTCGGAGGAGGCGGCAAGAGTCTTTGGCGAGATGCTCGAGATCGCAGAGGAGATTGGCGCGGTCCAGGGCATCGCATGGGGCGTCGACAACATGGTGCGGTACGTGCTTTGCCTGCAGGGAGAGTTCGAAGCTGGGCTGTCCTTTCTGCAAACCTGGCTGGTCAAGGCCAGGCAAGCCCAGGACGAGGCACTGACCGCATGGTTCCAGCTGCTAAAGGCTTCTCTGCTACTCCCTCTGGGACAGCTGGAGCCGGCACTGCAACTGGCACAGAAGACGCTGCCAGACTCCGATCAGTACGGGGGTCAGAGAATACTCCTGCTGACTATCGGCTTATGCCAAGCTGGGCTGGGTCGCTTCCGCCAGGCTCGAGAGAGCTTTCGCGCAGGTCTCGATAGGTCCGAAGAGGCTAACGAGGCGGCGGACACAGGTGGGTGGCTGCTTGCTCTGGCCTACGTGGCTTACCTAGAAGGTGACCAAGCCGCGCTGCGGGCGGCCATGAAGCAGGTGGAGGGGCATGACGTCAGGCTATTCGAGGACTTTGATTTCGTCCGCAATCAGGCGGCGCGCCTACATCTGGCGTTGGGGAACGTTGAGCTGGCCCTGGAGAGCTCGGGCAAAGCCATAGAGCGTGAGGAGCTTCTGGGCGATGGATACTGGTCAGAGCAATTCTACCTGACCCACGCCTGTGTTCTGCGTGCCGTGGGCCGCGAGACCGAGGCCGACGAGTACTTGCGGCGTGTCTACGAACGGGTGATGCTGGTCGCCAGCAAGACCCAGGATGAGACCTTGCGCCAGAGCTGGCTGGAGAACGTGCGTGAAAACCGGGAGATCGTGGCCGAGTGGGAGGCGGGCCTGGCAACATAGGGCACGCAGCCGTTCTTCGAACAGGCAACTGCCCAGCGATGGGGACGTTGTCGCCACGCCGGGAGGGCGGCGGGAAGGATCTCCTCCGCGTATGGCTGGATTAGACCGATTGGCGCACTAGGGCGCGGCAGCCGGCTCGGTGAGCGGTAGATAGAAGGTGTGCGGGCTGTCGTATCGGCGGCCCATGCTCACCTGGATGCTGCCGGTGCTCAAGCCATAGACCACCGACCACTGGGTATTGTCCTGGGAAACCTGATCGAGGAGCGCCATGGCCCCGACTGGGTCGAGGTCCCCTCTTTCCTCACGCAGCGTCCCTTCGATCAGGTCGTAGCGCCAGCAGCCCGCCTCGGATGGGACCGGCACGGAGGCGGTGATAAAGTTGGTGGCAAGGTGCCAGGGGTCCTCGTTGGGGGTGACGACCATCTGCCCCTGGTAGAACTCGACCAGCAGCGAGCGCCCCGACCGGTCTGCGACCAGATAGTGCAGGTCAGGGCCACCTTCCATGTCGATGTTGTAGGCTTGCAGCAGGGCCAGTGCCTGGTCGACGTCGCGGGCGTGGTCGAGGATCTCGCGGATGATGCCCAGGGAGCCGGTGGTGCGCTTGTCCGGATCGGGCCGCATGCCGCCCGACGCCACGGCAGCCATACCAACGGCAAGGCCCTGTTCATTCATCCCATCGAATGGCCAGTGGGGCGCGTCGAGCAGAGGGAGGAGGTCTCCGCGTGAGAGGTCCAGCAGAGCTCGGACATCCTCGTCATCGAAGCCAAGGTAGGCGAGGTCGACCATAGAGACAGAGGCATAGCCATCGGGTGGGTCGGTGTAGAGGAGCAGGGCGGGGCTGTAGTTCCAGTCAAAGTTGCGACCGTAGAGGCGATCCTCTTCGTCGCCTAGGGCGGCGAACAGCGAGCAGCCCCAGGTACGCGTCTGCGTGCCGGCAGGCGCGCGCCCGTAGATCTGCGGCTCGTAGTCGTCGTAGTAATGCATGACATAGAGGGGATATTCGCCAACCTGCTCCAGACTGCTCAGGGTCTCCATCTGGGCGAGGGACAGCCCGTCCGGCAGGGCCCCGGTGGGTGGCGCGCCGA
>JBFFCR010000342.1:0-4700 GCA_041559855.1 Anaerolineae bacterium
CAGCATAGGGTCATATCTACCTTGGGCCCACCTGAGCAGCCAGACTTGCTCCCAACCGGTTCCCCTGATCAGTTCCTACTGCTCGATCTCTCTGAGCACCCGGGCTGGATTGCCCGCCACGACCGTATTCGCCGGGACGTCGCGGGAGACGACTGCCCCTGCACCAACCACGGCATTCCGGCCGATCCTCATCCCTGGCAAGAGGATGGCGCCGCCCCCAATCCACACATTGTCTTCGATCAGTATCGGTTTGGCTACTTCCAGGCCCCGGTTCCGGGGTTCCGCCTCGAGGACATGGGCGGCGGTATAGATCTGGACGTTGGGTCCGATCATGACATGGTGGCCAATACGAACCTCGTTGCAGTCGAGAATGGTGCAGAGGACATTCAGAAAGACATGATCGCCGAGATAGATATTTCGACCGTAGACACAGTAGAAGGGGGGCTCGATGATCGAGTTCTGACCGATCTGCCCCAGCAATCGCTGGAGGATGGGCTGCCGCTCAGGCTCAGCTCCGGTTTGATCGTACAGGCGGAGCAGTTCCTTCACCTTCCGGCGTTCAGCGTCCAGGTCAGGATCGAGGCAGTTGTAGACCTCTCCGGCCAGCATTTTCTCTCTTTCGGTCCCCAAGGGCATCTGGTGACTCCTCTCTGATCAACTCGGGCACACTTCCGAGATTGCTCATGTCTGCCATCAGAGTGCGACCGGGCGCTGGCCGTCGTCGAGCGGCGCAGTGCTGTGCTCGTCTAGTAGCCGGCGGTGAACCGTCGACGGATGTGCTTCGGGTCCTCCAACTCGTCCACCATCGCCACGGCATAGTCTTCCAGCGAGATCCTGCTTTCGCCGTTGGCATCTGTCAGCAGCTGGTCGGTACCGAGCCGGAACTCGCCGGTACGCTCGCCGGGCGCAATTGCGCCAGATGGGCTCAAATAGGTCCAGTTCAGCTCCTGCTCATCGCGCAACAGATACAGGACCTCGCGAGTGGCCAGGGAGCTTGGTTTCCACTCCTCGGGGAACTCGGGGTTATCGACCACCTGTACCCCGGGCGCCACTTCCAGGCTCCCCGCGCCGCCGACCACCAGCAAACGATTGACTCCGGACTGCTTCACCCCGTCGATGATCTTGCGGTAGCCGGCAATGTGTTGTTCGTACTGCTCCGGTCCGCGGTCCGCGCTGAAGGCGCTGATCACAGCATCATGGCCCACGACCAGCGACGCGGGCTCGACCATGACATCCCCTGTCCGGGCGACCAGATTGGGATGCTCCGGCAGTTTCTCAGGATGGCGCACGATGCCTGTAACCTGGTGGCCGCGAGCCAACACCTCCCGCAAGATTGCAGAGCCGATGAAGCCTGTTGCGCCGATTAGTGCGATCTTCATGTCGTACCTCCTATTTCGCAGGGGTTTGAACTAACCACCTCGCTGACCGATGGCGCCTCGGATGATGAGCCGTCCGAGAGGAACCAACTCACATTCTAGCATTGTCTCGCGCTCTACGCAAACTCAGAGAAGCGGCGCCCTGTGCGGCACCACTGGCAAGGAAACAGAGTCCACAGGCTGCACCCTGCCGGGCGAGACTGGCTAGTGGACCGCTTCATCACCTATGCCCATGTCGTCCCAACCCGCCTGCAAACTCGGAATTGCCCATTCCTCTGGAGGCAGCCACCTCCTCCATACATCACCAAAGGGCGGCCGCTTGGCCTGCAGGAGCGTGAGGGCCCGCTCCCCCTCCGCCCGAATCGCGCGCGCCTCCTCAGAAGAATACAGGCCCAGCGCCACTGCCTCCCCGAATTCGTCCTCGTCTTTCCATTGCCATTCAGACCGGTCGGGACTGACCACAACATCAAGTAGATGATCCATCGTATCGAACCCCATCGACGTCCGGCGAAGGGGTTCCTGAAGATTGACGTACCAACATCTGAAACTCGCGTGGCCTGCCTCCCACATCGCATACACGCTGTGAGCCGCTCCGGGTACAGTCAGGGCCAGCACATCCGTTTCCACCCACGTGCTGTCGATGAGGTATACCTGCTCCATAGACAGAAAATCCTTTGGCGTGCACCGCCTGCCGGGGATCTTGACCCCGGTCCCCGCCCGCCAATACAACGCTATCAGATCGGGACTGTCCACTGTCACGACGACTGGACAGGCAAACCAAATGCTGTGGCGCCATATGCCTCGCAGGACAATGGCATCTCCTGGTGTCCAGCGCAAAGCAGCACTCATGCCCAGGACCATTGCCAGTGGCGCAGACGCCAGTCCGCTCCCGGGGCTGCGACAGCAGCGACGTACCCCGCGCCCGGCGCCAGCGGGCGGAGCGTGAATTGACCCAACATCCCTGTTTCTGACCCGGCGCAGTGGAGCACTGTCGTGGCAGTCGTCGCCAGCGAGACACTGAACTCCCGCCAAAGCTGGGATACGCCTTGGCCCAGTGCCTTGCTATAGGCCTCCTTGCGCGTCCAGCAATGGAAAAAGGCCTCGGGGGTCCCGTCATCGGCAACAGACCCCAGGGCCTCGCGCTCGCGCTCGGAAAAGTAGCGCGCGGCAATCTCGCGCCAGGCTGATACCGGGCGGATCCGCTCGATGTCGACGCCAACGTCGCCGTCCTTTGTCAGGGCCAACAGAGCCAACTCGTCGCTGTGAGAGAGACTGAAGCAGAGGGTTGGAACACCAGCACCGGACGCCAAACGGGGCTTTCCCTTTGCATCCCTGACCAGGCAGATCCGGTCCGGAGTATCGTCCAGGTAGCGACTCAAGATCCTCCTCAGAGCGCCGTGCGCGGCGACAAAGCGCCGGCCTGACTCCTCGCACAGAATCCGGCCCACCCTCGCGTGCTCCTCGCCGGACAGGAGGGGCGCCAGGGCCAGTACGGCGTCCTGCGACACATCGAGCGGAACCCGCCAGACGTGCACCTCCTCCTGCTCCAGGACGGGAGAATCCGGCGGGCGATGCCAGCCAGTGCGCAGCCGGACCTGAGTCGTCGCTACAGAGCCTTGCACGCCCATGGGCCAAAGAGCAAAGTTCCGCTGCGGAGCCAGTCTACCGCACGCCCAGCTTGCCCAGCAGGCTTGTGATACTCTCCACCGAGTCAAACGCCTTGGCCGTGGCCATCTCGTCGGGGATCCGTATCCTATAGCGGGCTTCCAGGTAGCTCTTGACTGCGACCATCTCCAGGGAGTTGACCCACCCGTTCGTGATCAGCCCGGTACCGGGCTCGATTCGTCTATCTGGGAGAACCTTGGACCGGATGTACTCAAGAACTGTGTCTTCCACGCTAGCCATGATCTCTAGTTCCTTTCATTTTGTGTTGAATCTGGAATGTCTTCCGAAAAGCGATCTACTATCCGCATGCTCGTCGGGGGGCCGCGTACTCACCCACCGGATGCTTCATACAAGAGTTGGAAGCGTGCGACTCAATAGATGATTCTGCAGGGCATGAACTCGCCGGGGGCACGCTCAGAGGCGCGAAACAGCTAGGACTGGCCGCTTCGCATGCGGTTCCATATTGATTTCGTTGCAGACCATCGCTCACTCGGCATGGTCTGCGCAAACAGCCCGGTCAAGCAGGGACCAACACTTCACTCCGAGACACGCAGCGGGACTGACAGCAGCGTCTTTAGCGCGGGCAGCAACCGGCTCGCAAACCCGATGCGCTGCCCCTCCGACAAGTTGGCCCCGAAGCGGGACACGATGGCTATGCCAGCATCGATGGCGGCGCCGTCACCTTCTTGATCCGGCTGCTCTCTCAGGGGGAGGATGATGTCACCCAACACCGCCAGCGCCTCGCTGGCGTCGGCGAGGCTGATCGACACCGGCCACTCCTGGAGGATGGCCAGCACGCGCACCTCAGCCAGCGGCCTGCCTGCCAGCCTGTCCAGCACCCACTGCAACTCTGCTACGGCATCCAGGCAGGGCGCGATCGTCGACGACAGGTACTCGGGACTCAATGACTGGGCCGCGGACTCTGCGTCCCCGACCAGGATACCCTCTACCTCCGCATCCACATGCTGGCCAGCCCCATGCATCGCCGCCAACCTGCGGTACTTGCGCTCCGACTCGTCCGCCAGGCGCGCCTTTTCCAGAGCAATAGCTGCATAGCCCGCCAGCACCAGGAGCAGGTTCTCATCATCCTGGGTGAACGGCTTGTCGGAGGCCTGGTTGTCCACCGCCAGCACGCCGATAGGCGTACCATGGATAGCCACCGGGACATAGAGGATCGAGGTCACCAGGTAGCCGGTGACCACCTTAAATGCCTGCTCCGTGCCCTCCATGCGCTGCGGCTTGCCCGTGCGAAGCACGTTGCCGGCAAGGGTATCCTGGACCGGGAGCCGGAAGCCACGCGCGTACTTGTCTCCCAGTCCCTTCTGCGCCCTTAGGTGCAGGTCATCCGTCTCCTCGTCCAGTAGCAGGAGCGAGCCCTCCTCGGCCTGGGTGATGAACACCGCTGCCTCGACGATGCGGGTCAGCACCTGCTCCAGTTCCATGGCCGAAGCAATGGCCATGCCCAGCGTGTGCAGTACGCGGAGCCTCTCGGCCATCTCCCTGGCCTCGTCGTACTGCTGCTCCAATCGGGCGCGCTCCAGCAAACCGATCTGCCTCGCCATCAATGCCTCCTGGTTGCGTGTTGCGATGCACTATACCGCGCAGATTATACCACGTCCGTCCGAAAACGCAAAACGCAGCCCCGCGCCTCCGCTCGCC
>JBFFCR010000343.1:0-4698 GCA_041559855.1 Anaerolineae bacterium
AGCGAGGTGAGCCTTCCGACGACCTTGTCCTGGGCGCTCTGGCGCACGACGCAGGTATTGAGCAGGATCAGGTCAGCGTCCTGGGGCCGGCTGGCCTCCTGGTAGCCAAGTTGGGCCAACTCCTCGGCAGCCCTGCGCGAGTCGGCAAAGTTCATCTGGCAGCCAATGGTCCATAGATAGTACTTCATGCTTGGGTGCTCATAGGCGGCGCAGGATCTCGCGCGCTGCCACCATGCCGGAGGCAGAAGACTGGACCAGACCGCGCGTCACACCGGCGCCGTCGCCAGCGGCAAAGAGATTGCGCACCTCGGTTTCCAGGTCGCGGGTCAGGTTGAGTCGCGATGAATAGAACTTGGCTTCGACGCCGTACAGCAAGGTATGGCGCGACGCTACGCCGGGCGCCACTTTGTCGAGGGCATCCAGCATCTCCAGGATGTTGACAACGTAGCGATATGGCAGCACCAGATTCAGGTCACCGGGAGTGGCCTCCTGAAGAGTGGGGCGAGTGATGCACCGTTCGAGGCGCTGGTCGGTGGTGCGCCGGCCTGCTCGCAGGTCACCCAGCCTCTGCACCATGATCCCGCCCGATAGCAGGTTGGCCAGCCGGGCAATGTACTTGCCGTACGCAGTCGGTTCCTTGAAAGGCTGGGTAAAGTTCTTGCTAACCAGGACTGCAAAGTTGGTATTGTCGGTCCTCTTGTGGGCGTAGGAGTGGCCGTTGACGGTCATCACGTCGCTGGCCCACTCAGTGACCACCTCTCCATAGGGGCACACGCAGAAGGTGCGCACCCGGTCGTCAAAGGCGGAGGAGAAGTAGAGGAACTTGGGCTCATAGAGCAAATCGGTCAGAGGCTGGAGTATGTGGGCGGGCAACTCCACGCGCACGCCGATATCAACGGGGTTGATGCTTAGGCCAAGATTCAGGTTACGGGCCAATCCGGTCAGCCAGTCTGCTCCTTCGCGCCCAGGTGCGACGACGACGTAAGGGGCAGTCAGGATCTCTCCTTGCGCGGTCTCCACGCCAGCGATCTTGCCGTCCTCGGTGTGAAGCCGCGCCACCTCGACTCGGGTACGAACCTCCACATCACGGGCGACCAGTTCCTGGTGCATGGCCCCCAGAATGGCTCCACTCCGCTCGGTGCCCAGGTGGCGGATGGGATAGTGCTGTAGCTGCAAGCCTACGAGCGCACCCTTGCGCGCGACTTTTTCGATGCGCTCCAGGTCGCCCTCATACGGTTCACTGTCCGCGCCAAAGTGAACCCAAAGGTCATCCACCTCGCGCACCAATTGCTCCGCCTCGGTACGCCCGCGGATGTCAGCCAGCAACCCGCCCACCTGGGTGGTGAGGGTCAGCTTGCCATCGCTGAATGCGCCTGATCCTCCCCAGCCGGTCATCAAAGCGCAGGTAGCGCATTGCATGCATCGTCCCTTTTCCCGCGAGGGACAGCGACGCTTTTCCAGGTCGGGGCCCTTGTCCAGCATCAGTACGCGAGGACGAGCGGCGCTGGTCAACTCCAGGGCGGCAAAGATGCCGGCTGGGCCCGCGCCTACAATGATGACATCATACTCCGACCGGTTCACGATACACTCCCTTCTGCAAGCAAGACATGGATGCGCGCCATGCTGTGACGGTGTGCCTCCTGCAAAAACAGCTCCAAATCCAGCCTGTCGACCAGCAGCTCTGAGGTTGGCAGATCGGCCTCGATCTGGCGGCGGAAGGCAGCAAGATCCGCCTCGAGTTGCGGATCATCGGGCGCATCGCTCACCCGCCCATTGCGCATCCATTGCCACTGACGTCGAACCATGTTCACACAAGGCATCAGGCCGCCGCCCTCTGCTACCTGGGGGACGACAGCCTGGTACAATGCCTGAAGGCATTCCTCTTTTGTAAAGACCAAGGCGCGGGCTGGAATCAAGGCCCGGTTCAGAGCTTCCATCAGAGCAGCGGGCCGGCAAGCCACGGCCCAGAATCGCGGGTCCATGGCGGTCAAGATCGCATCCACGTGCGGCAGGGGCTTGCCGCTGCCGGAGTGCTGGCCCTTGATGATCTGAGCCAGCCGACCGGTAATCTCGTCGGTGGCGACGTGACAGAGGTAGCCCATCACGAACGCCTGCTCAGCGACCTCTAGCGCGCGGAAGGGTGCCCTTAGGAGCTGGGCTTGATGCTCCAGAAACTGCTGGCTGCGGCGCCAGGCCCAGGTGCCGGCCTCGTCCTTGGCCAAAAAGTGCGTTGTACTCTGCTCCAGGCCGTGGCAGAACTTGTCGACGTCGGGGGCCAGGCACCCAAACAGAAACGTGCCGTAGTGGTCTGTTGTGAGCTGCTTGCCATCCAGCGCTGCCCACAACCGCTCTCCGACTACCAGATGAGTGAGAAAAGGAGCCATGCCACTATGAACCTCTCGACGTGATGGTCAAAATGGGAACGAACCAGGTCGAATCGAGGGCCACTCGGCCCTGCGGAAGCGCGGACCGCTCCATTAGGGCCTGTGCCTCCTCGGGCGTGTAGCCAGCGCGCACCGATTCATAGTACCCCCCGTAGCCCCAGTAGCTGCCAAAGGGCAGGCTGAGGGCCGGGATGCTGGCATAGGCCACAAGGCGCTGGAAGGGTGTTAGATCGCGGCATACATCCGCGATGTAGTAGCGCCCTCCCGGGTCGCCAGCCTCCGGCCTGGGACGTCGCAGCACGCGGGCGATCTCGTTCATGACCTCCACCGGATCCTGCCAGTGATGCAGCGCAAAGGAGCTGATCACCAGATCCAAGCTGTGGTCGGCGAAGGGCAGGGAGTGTCCGTCCGCCTGAACCCACGGAGTCCGCCCGTTCAGCGCGCGGCGCATCGCCTGCCGCCGGGCTCTCTCAACCATGTGGGCTGCCAGGTCCAGCCCGATCATCTGCAGCTCTGGTCTCTGGCGGGCGAATTGGGCGACCACGTGTCCGGGGCCGGTACCCAGATCCAATGCATATCCCCCCGTCACTCCCTCGTTGAGCACACCGGCGACGAAGCGGCGATAGGTGGTGCGAACCAGGGGGATCCGGCTGGTAAGATCGTAGAGCCAGGTGACGGCCCTGGGTTCCAGGGCCGATATTTCAGGGACGCGATTGGCCAGGCTAAAGTATCTCACGGCGTGCCCGCTACCCCCGATGGGCAAAGTGGTTCCACGTTTTCTCCAGTCCCTCCCGCAGACCTACCGCGGCCCGCCAGCCGAGCTCGCGCTCGATCTTGCTGCAATCGAGGTATGAATCGCGCGCATCGCCAGGCCGGCGGGGGCCGCGCCTGGGTGTCAGTTCCTGACCAGCTACGTCGATCAAGGTGTCAAACAGGGTGTTGATGCTGGTGCCCGTCCCGGTGCCAACGTTGTAGGCCTGCCCGTCGCCCGCTTCCAGGGCGAGCAGATTCGCGCGCGCGCAGTCGCCCACGTAGCAAAAGTCACGGGTCTGCTCGCCGTCCCAATAGATCTCGGGCACCACGCCATCCAGCAGGTTCTGGCAAAAGATGCCGACGACCCCCGCCTCGCCGTAGGGATCCTGTCGTGGCCCGTAGACGTTGGCATAGCGAAGGCTGGTCCAGCGCAGGCCGTACGCCTCACCATAAAGCTGGACGTACCGCTCGCCAGTATGCTTGCTCAACGCGTAGGGTGAGACTGGGCTTGCCGGGTGCTCTTCATCCATGGGCAAGTACTCTACCTCGCCGTACATCGCCCCGCCAGACGAGATGTAGATGATCTTGCCCACATCCGCGAGGCACGCTGCCTCCAAGACATTGAGCGTACCCAGGATGTTCTCCCCGGCGTCAAAGACCGGTTCGCGAACCGAACGCGCCACGCTCGCGTTGGCAGCATGGTGGTTGATCACGTCGGGCCTTTCCGCTCGAAAGAGCTCGACTAGATCGGGATCGTTTATGTCGATTTTCACCAGCCGCGCCCCAGGGTGCACGTGCGCCGATCGTCCCGTGCTCAGATTGTCTACGACAACGACCTGGTAGCCACCGGCCACGTATGCATCGACGATATGGGAGCCGATGAACCCGGCACCGCCGGTGACTATGATTTTCATGAATTGCGTTCTCCATCTGGTGCCTTCGGATGGCTGCTATTGTAGCACGGCTGGAGGAAACGCTCAAGTTTGACCAGGAACCACTCCCTGGCGTCCCTATATGCCAAGTTATTGTGAAATTCCAGCGATTTCGGGACTTGACAAAGAACGAATGTTCTGGTATAATACTGTCGAACAGATGAGCTATAGACGTTCACCGTTCGACAGGCGAAAGGAGGCCGGACAATGGCAAAGGAACTGTCGGAACGACAGCAAAAGATCCTGGCGTTCCTCCGAGAATTCATCCGCGAGAACCGGTTCCCGCCCAGCATCCGCCAAATCGGCGAGAATGTGGGAATCTCTTCCACATCTGTGGTCAAGTACAACCTTGACGTCCTGGAGCGAAAGAATCTGATCGAGCGCGATCGCGAGATCTCGCGGGGTATCCGCGTGGTGGCGGACCGCTTGGCCGAGGTGATCCAGGTACCACTGATGGGCCGTATCGCAGCAGGTACACCCATCCCCGTCCCCGATTCTGATTTCGCCCTGTTCGACGACGAATACGATTCGGTCGAGCTGACCCGCGACATCGTCAAAGATCCGAGGGGGATTTTCGCGCTGGAGGTCCAAGGCGATTCGATGATCGACGCCCTGATCCACGACGGGGA
>JBFFCR010000344.1:0-4669 GCA_041559855.1 Anaerolineae bacterium
GACTTTCGCGACTTTACACCCGGGAAGGGAGTTCAGGCTGCCCGCAAGGTGATCCGCCAACATGTCGAGCACCTGGACGAGGATCGGCCGCTGTACCCAGATCACAACCGGATGCAAGATCTGGTCAAGTCCTGCGAGATCCTGCAAGCCGTCGAGAGCGTGGTAGGGAGACTCGAGTGACAGTGGCGACTGAGAGGACTGGCACAGAAAGCCACCCACCTGAGTGACGAGCCGTCAGATAGGACACCCTGGTGCACCTGGCCGGTTCGGAAATGGAATTGAGAATGCCAACCTACAAACTGCTTGCCGGTGTCAAGTGCTATCTCTCACCTTGCCGTCTGGAGGATGCGGAGCGCTGGGCCGAGTGGTTCAATGACCTGGAGGTGACCATCCCCCTGGGGGACGAGGCGTATGCGCCAACTTCTCTCGAGGGAGAGCAGGAAGCAATCCGGGACATACTGAAGAGCAATTCCCATGTCTTCAGCATCATAGATCTGGGGACAGAACAGGCCATCGGACGCTGCATGCTTTTCAACGTCGATGCGGTCAATAGAACCGCCATGCTGGGCATCGTCATTGGGGAGAAGATCTGTTGGGACCAAGGCTACGGTCAGGAGGCAGTCAGCCTGTTGCTCGACTATGGGTTCAATCTGCTCAATCTCAACAACGTGATGCTCGGGACCTTCTCGTTCAATGAACGGGCCGTCCGCTGCTATGAGAAAGTGGGCTTCCAGCAGATAGGCAGGAGGAGAGAAGCCCGAGTCATCGCCGGGGAAAAGTATGACCTGATCCTGATGGACATCCTTGCCGATGAGTTCGAATCACCATATGTGAAGCCTATGCTGGCGCGATAGGAAACGCATGACTGGAACCGATCCTAGAGCAGAGGCGCTCCCCATCGAGACGGAGCGCCTCATTCTTCGCCGGTACGAGGACCGGGACGTGCGCGACATTGTCGAGTTTTCCCAGGAAGCGGACTTTTGGCTGGCGAGGAACCTGGACTGGAAGCCGGACGGCGCGAGTGTGCGGGCCTACTTTGAGGAGCAGCGTGATCTACAGCCCGCGTCACTGTCCGGGTGGATGAACCTGGTGATGGAACTCAAGAGCGAAGGGAAGGTGATCGGCTGTGTAGGCATCGGGGTCACGAGCAAAGAACAGGGGCAAGCCTCGATCGGCTGGATGCTGGGCCTTCCGTATCAGGGACAGGGCCTGGCGACGGAAGCCGCGCACGCCCTCGTCGATTTTGGCTTTGACGCCATGGGACTGCACCGCATCTTTGCACGCACGGGGAAGGCCAACACACGCTCGTGGCGTCTCATGGAGCGATTGGGCATGCGGCGCGAAGCCCACTTTCGCCAGAGCCACCAGGTCCGAGGGGTGTGGGACGACGAGTTCGTCTACGCGATCCTGGCGGACGAGTGGAGACAGATCCGCGCGGAAGATAGACCGCCTACGTTGCCCTGACCGCCACCGCAATGAGATCCCCGCTGGTGACGGGATCAAAAGGCGAGCCGTCGTAGCTGCCATAGAGGGTAACAGGCGCAAACCCCGCCCTTTCCAGGGCGGAGGCTAGGTCTTGAGCAAAGATGGGGCGCAATTCGGTGGCCTCTACGTCCTGAGACCAGCCATCTGCTGTCCGCCGCAGGCGGAGCATGTTGAAGGTGATCGATTCCTCATGAAAATCGTAGAAACGCAGGAATAGCCACTCGCCGTCGACATCGCGGAACGTCTGTGGCAGCATGAACCGCTCCTGCTCGCGCCACACACGATCAAAGTTGCGATTTTGGATCACCAGCACGCCTCCGGGTCGCAGCACCGAGGCGAAATCGTCCAATGCCCTTGCGACAGCCTGCCCGCTCAGCAGATGCGGCAGCGAGTTGCCCAGGCAGATGGCAGCATCAAAGGTCTGCCCCAAGTCCGCGTACCCGCCCAGGCCGGCGGCGACAAAGGTCGCGTTCGCGCCGCGGGCAGATGCATTCTCTTCTGCACGCACGATCATGGGGACGCTCAGGTCGGCACCCAGGACCTGGTATCCCTCCCCCGCCAGAGCTATGGCATGGTGTCCGGTACCGCAGGCCGCGTCGAGCACGCGCCGCACGCCATGCCGCTCAAAGAGGGACGTGAAAAAGGGCAGCTCGTGAGATAGCCGCCCTTCCCAGTTCACAAAGCGGTCATAGTCAGCCGCCAGGGCATCATACAGCGGGACTTGACTCAACGACAGGTTCCTCCGGTGGGCGAACGCGCTGCAGGCGCTCGTAGGCCTCCAGACCTATGCATTCGACGGCCGATTGGCACCAGTCAATGCAGGAAGCACCCCGATCCCGGCTCACCCACAGGTTGCAGTGCGGGCAGCGGGCCAGCGGCTCATCGGACCACACCTCCATCTCTTCCCCGCAGTGCGGGCAGTCAACATAGTCTGGCCTGGCATCCTTGAATACTATCGCACCGGGACAACCTTTGATCATCTTGCACTCCTTCTCTGCTCTCTGGACGTCAAACAACCACCGCACTCATCGTGTGAGGAAACAGACCCACCCGATCCCCGGAACGCACACTCGTGTTCCAGAACGCATCAGGGGAGAGAGGAACTGGGGAGGTCAACGGGTAGCCAAGGGTGATTGGATAGATGGAACGCGGAACCAATCGCCCATTGAGAAATACATTGCCCACCGCTTCGGGCTCGATGCCGAAATGATCAAGTATCTGGCCCACAGTCTCCCCAATGTCGGCGGGCAGGTAGATCGCCGTTCCTGAAGGTTGCTTGTTGGCATTGTACCGCCGCAATTCTCCAAACAGCCGAACTTCAATCACCGTACCTGTTCCTCACACTTTGGAATCGTCCTCATACCATAGACAATGACAGTATACTGGAAGGTGCTGCCACTGTCTATGACAATGATCAGGTAGCGGGGCTCTACCTTGCTGGAGAGGGTCTGCCCAACCAGCCGTAGAGAGCGAATTCGAGGCATGTTCAGATCTGGCAGGCAATGGGCATCGCGTGGGCAAACCGCTGCCCGGGCGTCCTTGACGACCCTGACCCCATGCGGTACAATACGCGCAGGAGGGTTCATGTCTCGACCGGTGATCACGCTGACCACCGATTTCGGCCAGATGGATGGCTACGTGGGCGCCATGAAAGGCGTCATCCTGAGCATTTGTCCCCGGGCAGAGATGGTAGACATCACACACCAGATCCGCCCTCAGGCCGTGCAGCAGGCAGCCTACGTGCTATCCACCGTGGTTGCCAATTACCCACCAGGCACCGTGCACCTGGTGGTAGTGGATCCGGGA
Source organism: Anaerolineae bacterium (assembly GCA_041559855.1). GTDB lineage: Bacteria > Chloroflexota > Anaerolineae > JAAYZQ01 > JAAYZQ01 > JBFFCR01. The sequence goes on from JBFFCR010000344.1 coordinate 3,292, forward strand.
GTTGGCAGCGAGCGGCGCCCGGTTGCGGTCCAAACAGAGAGGGCTTTCTACGTCTGCCCTGACAATGGGGTGCTCAGCCTCGCGCTCCACCAGGACCCGGCCCGGCAAGCCGTGCACCTGACCGAACCGCGCTACCGGCTCTCTTCCGTCAGCGCAACCTTCCATGGAAGGGACATCTTTGCCCCGGCGGCAGCTCACCTGGCTTGTGGTGTGGCGGTAGAGGAGATGGGCAAGACCTTTCCCGTGTCCGACCTCGTCGTTCTTCCCATCCCCAAGCCCCAACCACAGCCAGGCGGAGGCTGGTTATGCGCGATCCTGCATATAGATCGCTTTGGCACCCTGATCACAAACTTCCGGCCTGATCCGCATCACCATTCGCTCAGGGTCGGTGCAGGCGGGCGGTGGATCGAGCAGATCAGCGCCACCTTTTCCAACGTCGCCCCCGGCGAGCTGGTGGCCTATGCCGGCAGCAGCGGCTATCTCGAGATAGCTGTGCGCGAGGGCAGCGCAGCGAGCCAGCTGGCGCTGGATATCGGCGACCCGGTGCGGATCGAGGAGGCGTGATGAATCCCTCGCCTCTGACCGTTTGGGATCGAGCGCAACTTGCCCTGCTGCGTGTGCTAAGCATCGGGCTGGGGTTGCTGGATCGTCTCTTCCACGTCGATTGGGGTGAGCGAGCACTGGGACGTATGTCGCGTCAATGGGAGAACCAGTTGGAAAAGCTGGACGAGACTCTGTCTCGTCTCGAGCAGGAGCGCAAAGATCTGCACGAGCAATCAGAGACCCTGGCCATTCACGCCGCGGCCCTCTATTTGGCCACGCGACAGGCAACTGAAGGGACACTTCGATTCGACCCAGCCATCTCTCAGGACGACGAAATCCTGGACGCCACCATCGAGCTCTTGGTGAAGCAGCGTCTGGCGAGCATCGAGACCAAAGAGGTCAGCGCCGCAGAATATGTCTACACCATCGAACCAGATTGGGCAGCAATTCGCACCAGGCTGCGCGCCGCGGCGGATCGGGCTGATCCAGAGATCGCCGATTGGCTCGTGGAGGGGATGCGGTTCATCGACGAAGCACTTCTGGCCCAAGTTGAGCTACCGGAGGGCCAAGATCTTGCGAATCCACAGCAGGAGTAAGAGCATGGAGCAGTTTGTTATCCAGGGAGGGATCCCTCTAAGTGGCACCATCGTGCCAAGCGGCAACAAGAACGCGGCTCTGCCGATCCTGGCAGCCACCTTGCTGACCGACAAACCGGTCACGCTGCGCAATCTGCCCAACATCGGCGATGTGCGGACCATGATGACCCTATTGGAGGATCTGGGGGCAACGATCGAGAGGCACGATAGCCACTCCGCAACCATCTGTGCAGGAGAGA
>JBFFCR010000345.1:0-4665 GCA_041559855.1 Anaerolineae bacterium
AGGTCATGATGAATCCTGACAGGATTGCCGGGATGACGAGGGGGAAAGTAATCTTGCGCAAGATGCGGCCCCGGCTGGCACCCATCAGTTCCCCCGCTTCCTCCAGGTTAGAGTCGATGGACATCAGCGCTGCCGACACGAACAGGAAGAAAAACGCATAGTAGTGTAGCGCGCTGCAAATAATGATTGGGACCGGCCCGTACGACAGCCAATTCGGTGGGCTGGCCCCAACCAGGTATTCATATACACCTGGTGTCCCGCCCGACAGTCTGTTCTTAAAGAACACCAGCCAGGCCTGGGCGAGCGTCCAGGATGGCATGATGTAGGGAATCAATGCCAGTTGATTGACAAGCTTTCGCCCGGGCATGTCGGTGCGGACCACCAACCAGGCCAGCGAGCCACCGATCGCCAGAGCCAGCAATGTTGCCCCGATCGCAATGGTGAAGGAATGCTGTAGCGGCTTATAGGTGAAGTACTCTCTGAGGTCGCTCGTCAACATCCTCGCGTAGTGGAACAGCGTGAACTCGCCAACGGGCGCATCCGGGACTCGAGGGAGATCCTGAGGCTGCCAGGTCACCGTCGTCTCGACCATGCGATATAGGGGTACGATGATCATGTAGAACATCACCACCAACATGATCAACGACAGCGCGACTTGGGGGCGGGTCAGCCAGCGGAAGAACCTTCTGGCATTAGCGAGCACCCGCATGGACAGCGGCTGTGGCGCGACTGCAGGAGTTGCCATATCTGCCCCCTATCCCACGTGGGCCCTGCCCGGAGAACGGCCCGCAGTTCTTGCTGGACCATTCGCCCAAGCACTGCCTATTGTCATCGATCCACCTCCATTGGCGAGTATTCTGGCAGAGTCTAGCCAGGGACGTCCAAACCGGACGCGGCGCGCAACCGCTGCAGCCGGTTGAGCGCAGACAGGCTTTCGTCAGGCTTGGCCATGGCTACGGCCAAGATGAGCGCATTCAGACTGGACATCGGTACGGTCAGTGAGTGAAAGGTTGAAACAGGGCCACGCCGCGCCGCGAGTATGACCTCGGGTTTGTCCCGCAAGGCCGAGCCCAATGTGTCGGTGATTAGGATGGAACGACAGCCGGTCGCCCGGGCATAGTCGAGCACAGCCAAGACCTCGGGCACGACGTGGTGAAAGCCAGCCACCAGCACTGCATCCCCTGACTGGAGAAGTTGCAGCTTTTCCAGGAGATGGCGACCCGACTCGGTCATGGAGATCGTGAGGATGCCCAGCCGCCTGAACCGCAACTCGGCCAGGTCAGCCAAGATGCCCGAGGGGCCGCTGGCATAGACAAAGATCCTCTGGCTGTTCAGCAGGATCTCGACGGCATGGTCAAAGACAGCCGGATCGACGGTATGAGACGCTTCGGTGAGATACTGCAGCTCCATAGCCAGTACCTTGCCCAGCACATGGCCCTGGCTGCTGGCGAGCTCGCCCAGCTTTTGCTGCAGCCGGCTTGCAGGCGTGGCCCGCACGCGGAAGAGCCCCTGCAAGCTGCGGCGCAGGTCCCGGAACCCACTGTATCCGATGGCCTTGGCAAAGCGAACCAGCGTGGCCTGGCTCAGATCCAGGCGCTCTGCCAGATCCACCGCAGGAAGAAAGGCAACCTCATCGTAGTTGGCTAGCAGGTAAGAGGCAACGCGATGCTGGCTCTTGGTCAAGTCAGGTAGACGGTTTTCTATCCTCTGCCGAAAACCCTCGAGATCCTCTTCCACGCAGTTGACTCCATGCCCCCATGGCACTTGTTCAGGCTATGTCGCCCGGACGAGAACGGCATGAAAGATTATACAGCAAAACACCCGGAATGTCAAGTAAATTTTCACGACTTGTGGCTCAGAATCCAAGTGTGGACGGTCTAGAGCCATGCCTGGCACGCAAGCAAAACGGGGACGAAGCGTCCAGCTCTCATCCCCGTCTTTTGTCTGCGCCTCGCTCGAGGGCTCAGGAGCTAGAGAAGTACATGATAAGTATCACGGACAATCCCCAAAGGAGAAAGTCGAGAAGGAGCGGCAGGTCGGTGTAGAGGAGCATGTCCGGTGCTCCACCTTCTCCCTTCACGTGGATGATGTACTGGTAGCGGAAGACACCATAGATGACAAAGGGGATGGTGAGCATCATGGCATGGTTGGCGGGCAGGTTCACTGCCGAGAATGTATACAGCGAGTAGGAAATGACCGCCCCTGTGGTGACCAGATATGTCATGTCGTCCAGCAGTTTGACCGTGTACTGATCCAGGATCTTGCGATGGCTGTTGGCGCCCGCCTCGAGGAGGACGAGTTCGTGCCGCCGTTTCCCGATTGCCAGAAACAAGGCCAGGAAGATCATGCACAGGTAGAGCCAGGGAGAGAACCGCTCGGCCGCGACCACCACGACACCGGCTGCGACCCGCAACACAAATCCGGAGGCCACGACCATGACGTCGATGATCACCACGTGCTTGAGAGCAAATGAGTAGGCCAGGTTCAGCAGAAAGTAGCCGAGCACGATGAGGCCAAAGTAGGAATGCAGCCAGAAGGAGAGAGGCAGGCACACCGCCAGGATCGCTATCGCCGACAGAACGGCGAACCAGGGTTTCAACTGGCCTGCTGGCAGGGCGCGGTTCTTTTTCTTGGGATGCTGCTTGTCCTTTTCGATATCAGCCAGATCGTTGACGATGTAAACGGTACTGGAGATCATGCAAAAGAGGACAAAGGCAAAGACGGTCTGCAGCAATACAGGCCAGTCGGCCAGCTTTTGGTCAAACACCAGGGCCGCGAACACGAACACATTCTTGAGCCACTGCCGGGGCCGCAGCGTCCTGAGTAGACCATAGACGTTGGTGACAAGAAACTTCATTGCACTACCCGTTGCGCCAGAATGCACAGATGATACCCGATTCCTCCCGATCCGTCAACTTGCCCGGCAGCGCACTCCGCCGTGGCGGCACGGGACACTTTGCTGCAGGTGAGCGTTTGACTTTTCGACTGCTTGCAGGTATTCTATGTTCTATCATGACTCAGTCGACCTCGGGATCTGCACAGTGGAGCGCGCCAGTCGGGCTTGTGGGTAGGGCACCGTAGCATGGTGACCCCGGCGCGCAAGGAACGACTGGACCTGCTGTTGACCCAGCGCGGTCTGGCCGACAGCCAGCAGCATGCCCAGCGGCTGATCATGGCCGGCAACGTAAAGGTCGGCGATCAAGTGGTGGACAAGTCGGGCACTCGCGTGCCCGTTGGAGCAGAGATCGCGATCAAGGAAGAGTCACCTTACGTCAGTCGCGGCGGGCTCAAACTAGAGGCGGCGCTGGACGCATTTGGCCTGGACGTCAGCGGCTGGACCGTCGCCGACGTGGGGGCATCCACAGGGGGATTTGTCGATTGCCTCCTGCAGCGGGGGGCAACCCGGGCCTATGCCATCGACGTGGGCTACGGCCAGCTAGCCTGGAAGCTGCGGCAGGATGCGCGGGTAGTAGTCATGGAGCGGACCAACGCCCGCTACCTGGAGTCGCTGCCAGAGCAGGTGTCCCTGGTCACCGTGGACGTGTCGTTCATTTCTTTGAAGTTGATCCTGCCAGCGGCGACCGGTTGGCTGCGGGAGCAGGGGCAGATCGTGACGCTGATCAAACCCCAGTTCGAGGCCCTCGCCGAGCATGTCGAGGAGGGCGGCGTCGTCCGCGACAAGGCGGTCCACAGCGCAGTGCTGGAGGATCTAGTCGCCTGGGCGCAATCCCGCAACCTGGGCTTCATGGGCCTGATCCGCTCGCCCATCACCGGGCCTGCGGGCAATGTCGAGTTTCTGGCTCATTGGATGCCGGGCCACCAGGCCGTGGATGACATAGCAGCCTTGATCCGGGCTTGCACAGACTGACCTAGGAGCAGATAGATGTCACTACTGCAGTCAGCCAGGTTTAAGCGCTTTGGCCTGTGGCTCATCATGAGCTTGCTCGTGGCTACGCTTCTGTGGATGGCCCGGCCTGTTTTGGTGCCATTTGTCCTGGGGCTGGTCCTGGCCTACCTGCTCTTGCCGCTGGTGCACTGGCTAGAAAGACACCTGCCGGCCCGGTTCCGCGACTGGGGGATAGCCCGACCGTTATCGATCATCCTGACCTACCTGTTGTTCGTCCTGATCATCGCCGGCATCATTGCCTTTATTGTTCCGGTGATAGGGCGACAGGTGGGAACCTTTGCAGAACAGGTGCCAGAATACTACGAACAACTGGGCGATCTGGTCGAAAAGGGCCGCGACTGGTACGACACCAACATCCCCGAGAGCTGGAAGGCCACCGTCGAGGAGAACCTATCCGAGATCGCGCAGGGAGTCCTTAGCCAGGCGAAAGACAGCCTGTTCGGCGTGGTCCGCACGGTGTTCAGCTCTATCGGCTTTGTGATCGGTCTGGTCATCGTCCCCTTCTGGCTGTTCTACATTCTTCAGGACGAGAGCCGGGTGAAGAGCGGCATCATGGAAGCGCTTCACCCCGAGCTCCGGCCCGATGTCCGCAGCCTGGCGACCCTGATCGACGAGGTGCTCAGCGCCTATGTCCGCGGTCAGTTGCTTCTCTGCCTCTTTGTCGGCGCGCTGGCAACCGTCGCATTGCTGATCATTGGCGTACCCTTTGCCCCGGTATTGGGCCTGATTGCCGGGATCCTGGAGGTGCTGCCAAATAT
>JBFFCR010000346.1:0-4652 GCA_041559855.1 Anaerolineae bacterium
AGACGCCCAAGTCCGAGATCGAGCGACGGGTGAAGGAAGCCGGCGCAATTCTCGGCATCGAGAACCTGCTGGATCGCAAGCCCAAGCAGCTCTCCGGCGGCCAGCGACAGCGCGTGGCCCTGGGCCGGGCCATCGTCCGCGAGCCGGCTGTGTTCCTCATGGACGAGCCTCTCTCGAACCTGGACGCCAAGCTGCGCGTCCAGACGCGTGCCGAGATCTCCAAGCTGCACCAGCGGCTGGAGACGACCTTTATCTATGTGACCCACGACCAGACCGAGGCCATGACCATGGGCAGCCGCATCTGCGTCCTCAAGGACGGCCTGATGATGCAGCTCGACACGCCGCAGAAACTGTACGACTCGCCGAACAGCGTTTTCGTGGCTGGCTTTATCGGTAGCCCAGCCATGAACTTCTTTGATGTGACCTTGGTGGAACAGGATGGCGACCTCTACGTCGACAGCGGCAGCTTCCGGCTCAAGCTTCCGCCCGACAAGGCGCAGGCAGCCCGCTCCTATGCCGGCAAGCAGGTCATCTTTGGCACTCGCCCCGAGGACATCCACGACCGCGAGTTCACACCGCCCGGCATCCGCGCAGAACCACTCACCGCGTCGGTGGATGTCACCGAGCTGATGGGCAATGAGATCTTTGTCTACCTGCTCAGCGGCCAGAAGCAGTTCATCGGCCGTATGGATCCACGGACGAGCGCGCGGGTTGGCGGTACGCTGGATGTCGTCGTCAACATGGACAACGCTCACCTCTTTGACCGCGAGACTGAGGAAACGATCCGATAGTTCAGAGCCTGATTGGCAATGTAGACGATGCACAATTCTCGCCACGGGAGTTGTGCATCGTTCTTTATGTTCGTTGTGCAAAGGAGAATCCTATGGCGGATTTCGAATTGATCAAAGAGTTGGGTATGCCGGCCGGGACCAAGATCGTCCAGTTGGTGCTGGATGGCCTGGGCGGCCTGCCCCGCGAGCTGGACGGCAAAACGGAGCTGGAAGCGGCGCACACACCGAACCTCGATGCGCTGGCGGCGCGGTCCCAGTTGGGATTGGCCATGCCGGTGCGCCCGGGTGTCACGCCGGGCAGCGGTCCGGCTCATCTGAGCCTTTTTGGCTACGATCCCATCAAGTACGACGTAGGCCGGGGCGTGCTCTCGGCTCTGGGCATCGGCTTTGACCTCCAGCCGGAGGATGTCGCGGCGAGGGGCAACTTCTGCACCATAGACGAGCGTGGCCTGATCACTGACCGGCGGGCGGGCCGCATCCCCACGGAGTTGGGCCAGAAGCTGGCGGCTCTGCTCCGCAAGATCGAGCTGCCCGGCGTGCAAGTGCACGTCGAGACGGTAAAAGAGTACCGCTTTGTGCTTGTGCTGCGCCCCATAGCAGACCAGACTCTCCACGCCAACATCGCCGACACCGACCCACAGAGGATAGGTGTGCCTTCGCTGCCCGCTGTCGCCGAGGACAAAGCCTCGGAGGACACGGCGCGGCTGGTCAACGACTGGATCGCGGCAGCGCGTGCCATCCTCAAGGATCACCATCCGGCCAATTCGTTGAACCTGCGCGGCTTTGCCAAGGATCCGGCCTTCCCCAGGTTCCCCGACGTCTACGGCCTCCGGGCGGCGGCCATCGCCACCTATCCCATGTACAAGGGGGTGGCCAAGCTGGTGGGCATGGAGGTGCTGCCGGTGGGGGGGGAGGAGGTGGAGGACGAGGTCGAGACCCTGCGCGAGTACTGGGAGCAGTACGACTATTTCTTTTTCCACGTGAAAAAGACCGACTCGGCCGGCGAGGATGGTGACTTTGAGCGCAAAGCAAACGTGATCGAGCATGTGGACGAGGCCGTCGTCCCGGCCATCCTGGCCCTCGATCCCGATGTGCTCATCGTGACCGGCGACCACTCCACGCCCGCAGCTTTGAAGAGCCATTCCTGGCATCCGGTGCCTACCTTGCTCTGGAGCCGCTTCTGCTGCTGGGATGGCGTCGCGGAATTCGGCGAGCGTGCCTGCGGGCGCGGCAGCCTGGGGACATTCCCGGCCAAGTATGAGATGCAGTTGGCCCTGGGTCACGCGCTGCGACTGAACAAGTATGGTGCCTAGCGTGGAAGAGATTGCAAGCAGTCGCGAGGGGGCTGGCCCGGAGGAAGGCGGCGTGGCGCAGGCTGTCGAGGCGGCGTTTCGCGAGAGCTTTGGCTATCCTGCCCAGCGCGTGTTCCGCGCGCCGGGCAGGGTCAACCTGATCGGCGAGCACACCGACTACAACGACGGGTTCGTATTGCCCATGGCCATCGACCGCTCGGTCTGGATGGCGGCTGCGCTGGCGGATCGGCCGGATCGCACCGTACGGCTGGTGGCCCTGTCATTGGATTCGGGGGTGCACAGCTTCCCGCTCGATGGCCTGCAGCCTGATCGGGTGGATCGTTGGAGCAACTATGTCCGCGGCGTACTTGCCATGCTGGAGCGTGCCGGACACCGGCTGGGGAGCCTCGATCTCGTGTACGCTGGCAACGTGCCCATCGGCGCCGGTCTCAGTTCTTCTGCGGCCGTGGAGGTGGTCGTCGCCACCGCTGCCCGCGACCTCTGCGGCTTGGACATCGCCGATCTGGAGCTGGCGCAGATCTGCCAGCAAGCGGAGCACGAATTCGCCGGCACCCAATGTGGCCTCATGGACCAGCTCATCTCCGTTGCCGGGCAGGAGGGTCATGCCCTGCTGATCGACTGCCGCCACTTTACCTGGGATCCGGTGCCGGTTCCCTCCCATGCTGCCGTGGTGGTCTGCGACACCGGCAAGCGGCGCGGCCTGGCCGATTCGGCCTACAACGAGCGAAGGGCACAGTGTGAGGAGGGGGCGCGACTTCTGGGCGTGGCTGCCTTGCGTGACCTGGACGTGGACAGTTTCGAGGCCAGGGCTGGGGAGCTTGCTCCTCTCTTGCGCAGGCGCTGCCGCCATGTGGTACACGAGAACGACCGCACCCTCCGTGGTGCTCAGGCCCTGAGCCAGGGGCGCGTTGGCGACTTTGGCCTGTTGATGAACCAATCCCACACCAGCCTGCGTGACCTCTACGAAGTGAGCTGTGAGGAGCTGGACCTGATGGCCGCCCTGGCCCAATCCCAGTCCTGTTGCTGGGGGGCCCGCATGACCGGCGCGGGCTTTGGTGGCTGCGTCGTCGCCCTCGTCGAGCACGATGCCCTCTCCAGCTTCACCAGCACCGTCGCTACCCTCTACGAACGCCAGACGAGGCGCACACCCGCCCTTTATGCCTGCCGGCCGTCGCAGGGAGCCGGCCCAGTCTCTTGAAACCCGGCGGCCCGGCACTTCCGTATCGCTTGCGATGGACTCACGGCAGCAGGCCCAGCCGTCATGAAAAGCACCCCATTGCGCGTGGCGCCACTGAAAATCATAGAAACTGTCATTGCGAGACCGCGCCCGCCTTTGGCGCGGTCGTGGCAATCTCCGGCTGCGTCGACCAACCACTTTCTCGAGACCAGTCGGAGATTGCCACGGGGTCCAAAGGCAGGACCCCTCGCAGCACGGCAGGGTCCCGTCAAAGTCCAATGGCAGCATCGGCAAGACATGGACCCCCGCTTTCGCGGGGGTGACTACCACCAGCCAATGCCTGTCATTCCCGCGCAAGCGGGAATCCACCGTTGCCAAAGTTACTGTCGGCCGACTTTGACGAAGCCCTAATGACACGGCCGAGCGACTTGTTTTTCCCGTCCCGCTGTGCTACAATGGGTTCCGGGAGGGCAAAAGCGCGTGGCCCCGGGGCCGCTGACAGCGGTCCCTGAGGCCAGCCTGATTCAACATGCAAGATTTCCAGTTACGCCAGCGCGATTACCTTTTAGAGATCAGCCGGGCGATGACGTCCCGCCTCGATCTCGAGTCGCTGCTCGAGCTCACCCTCCGCAGCGCCGTCGAGATCCTGCGCGGACAGGCCGGGCTGATCGTGCTCATGGGCCGCGACAGCGTGCTCCAGGTGCGGGCCAGCTATGGTCTGCCGGCCAGCCTCTTCCGCTTCTTCCAGCCGCTGTGGGCCGATCTGCCCGGCCTGCGCGATCTCTATGACCACCGCGACCGGGCCACGCGGTGGCGCATCCCCGATCTGGAGATGCGCCTGGGGATGGTTGCTGCCGCCGCGGGCCTGGCCCTTAGCCAGGTGGTGGCCCTGCCGCTCGTCATCGAGGAGAGACTGATCGGCGCCATCTATATCTTTCGCATGCGCGGCGGCGCCTTCTCGTCCAGCGATCGCGCGCTGCTGGCTGCCTTTGCCGATCAGGCGGCCATCGCCGTGCGCAATGCCGAGCTCTACCAGCAGATCAGCGATGAGCGGCTCTCCTTGTCCACCATTATCGAGAACAGCGCCGACGGCGTCATGATCGTCGATGCGGCCGGACAGGTGCAGGTCTACAACCGGGCCCTGGCGCGCATGACCGGCTTACCCGCCGAGGAAGCCCTGGGCCGGCCATCGACCGAGGTGCTGGACCTGCAAGACCGGCAGGGCAACCCCGTGTCCCTGCCCCAGCCCGCGCCCCAGCGAGCGTCGGCTGCCGAGATCCGGACCTATGTGGAAGGTGACATCGTCCGGCGGGGCGGCCCGCCCGTCACCGTGGGCATTTCGGCCACCCCCCTCTACGATGAGAAGGGCGA
>JBFFCR010000347.1:0-4646 GCA_041559855.1 Anaerolineae bacterium
AAGACCGCGGACGATGCTCGGGCCCAGGGTCAGGGTCGGGTCCTGGTAGATCTCGACGGACGCCTCGCCTTCCGTATCGATGATTGCCGCAGTAAAGCCGGAGGGAACGACGATGGCTACAGCCGCGTACTGCCCGTCCACCGCCCTGCGGGCAGCGGCGGGATCCGAGACCTCGCGCACCTGGATCAGGCCCGGGATGGCCTCGCGCAAGATGGCTACCACAAGCTCACCAGCAGAGAATCCGGCGCTGCCTTCATCGAGGTTGACGACCTGCACCTGGATGGGGGCAAGGTCGAACCCGCCGTCGTCGGAGACCATGCCGCCAAAGGCAAAGTAAAAGAGCGCGCCGGTGGCCAAGGGCAGTACCAGCCCAAAGATGATGAACATGGCATTGCGAAAGGAGTGCCAGATGTCCTTCAGTGCAATGTCGATCGCTCTCATGAAAACCCTCTCATGGACCTGCAGACCGTGGCCCTAGTCGCGCAGGGCGCGGCCGGTCAAGTGGAGGAACACGGCTTCGAGGTTCGGCTCCTGGATCTCGACCGAGGTCACACGCACGCCCAAGCCGACGGCCTCTTCGAAAAGGCGCGGCAGGACGAGGTTGCAATCGTCGACCAGCACGGTAAAGTGCCCGTCGATCACCTGGTCGTCCGGTTGTGTGACCGGGATGATCTGATGGACGCCCTGTGTGGACCGCCAGGCCTCCAGGAGCGGCTCAGAGGCAGCGCTCAGGGCCAAGTTGACGCGATCAAGCTCTCCGACAATTCGGACCAACTCCTCGTGGGTGCCAAGGGCGATGATCTTGCCCTTGTCCATGATGGCTATGTGGTCGGAGAGTTCCTGCGCCTCTTCCATGTAGTGGGTGGTATAGAGAACCGTCATACCCTGACGATTCAGCTCTTTGACGTTGTCCAGTATGTTGCGTCGGCTCTGTGGGTCGATGCCCACGGTGGGCTCGTCCATGATGATGACGGCGGGTTTGTGCAGCAGGGCGATGCCGATATTCAGGCGGCGTTTCATACCCCCTGAAAACTTGCTGACACGGCCCTTCTGGCGGCCGGTGAGGCCGATCACTTCGAGTACCTCGTCAACCCGCCGGCCAAGCTCCGGACCGCGAAGCCCGTACATCTTGCCCCAAAAGGTGAGGTTCTCGCGGGCGGAGATGTCTTCGTAGAGGGCAATCTCCTGGGGAACGACGCCGATGGCAGCCTTGACCTCCATCGGCCTGCGGAGAATCGAGTGGTCCATGACCAGGGCATCGCCCTGGTTCGGACGGAGCAGGCAGGCGAGCATCGAGATAGTTGTGCTCTTGCCGGCGCCGTTGGGGCCGAGGAGGCTCATGATTTCGCCGGCCCGCACGTCAAAGGTTACGCCCTTGACCGCATCGATGTCGCCAAAACTCTTGTACAGGTCCTGCACCTGGATGGCCGATCCGTCGCGCATGTGAACTCCTTCTCGGTCGCCATGCTCCTGATGCATGCCCGTAGGCATGGCGGGCTGGCACCGATCCGATTGCAGTATACCACAATAGTGCTATTGGCGCATCCGGCATCTGGGCAGTCTCTGACCTGGTCAGCATTCCGACACGGGGTAGGCCAGATGGCCAATTCGCCGCGCAACGTACCGGCTCCCCCTGTCACCGGTGGCATTCAGTCGGCAAGACCGCGCTCCATGAGTCCCGGCATGGGAAAAGCACTCTGTTCGGACATGGCGATTTGACAATCCTGGAGGACTATGGTACACTCTGCTCTGTTTTACATAGATTTGCATAGATAGAGTGATTTTTTCAGGCGGAAGGAAGGGTGACAGCGGTGTCAGTTGATGAGGAACAGTGGCTATCGCTTAGTGAGGCGAGCAGGCTGCTGGGTGTACACTATACGACGCTGCGTCGTTGGGCAGATGCGGGCGATGTGCCCTGTTTCCGCACCCCGGGGGGCCACAGGAGATTTCGAGCGCGTGATCTTGCTACGTGGCTGGGTGAGTCGCAGACGGTAGCATTGGTGCCGGCACATGACGCCCTGGTCCGTAGCGCGTTAGGATTCGCCCGCCAGGAGATGGTCGAGCAGAGGGTAGCCAGAGAGCGATGGCATGCGGCCTTTGCGGGGGAAGACGAGCGGCGGGAGATGGGCGAGATGGGCCGGAGCCTGTTCGGACTGGCGATCAGGTACCTGATGCGGATGCAGGGGCGGGAACAGGTGCTGCAGGAGGGGCAGAGGATCGGGCGGTATTACGGGCAGCAATGCGCCGAGCGGAGGATGCCTCTGCTAGAGACCGTGCGAGCCTTTATCTTTTTCAGGCGGTCGTTGCTGCAGGCAGTGGGTCCGGGGCAGGCGGGTCCGGGGCAGTATGACGCCGAGGACGCGCGCATCCAGAGGAGCCTGAACTACTACATGGATGAGGTGATGTGCGCCTGCCTGGACAGCTATCAACAGCACAGCCGTCGATTGTCAGAAGAGAGGGGGGAGGAGTGATGGGCGAGGCAGGACACAAGTCCGAGAGAGAAGCGCCTCCCAGGCGGCAGTATCCGGCTGCTTACGAACGGGTGGTGCCGATTGCCATGGCATTGATCGCCATAGCTATCGTGGTGTTGCTGGGCGTCATCGCGGTGGTGGTCCTGGGCTTGTACCCAGGTGGCTAGCTCCGCAGAAAAACATTCATAGAAGGGGGAAGTACAATGTTCTCGTTCAACGTCTTGTTGCCACTCACGTCGGGAGTCATCAGCACAATCTTTGCGGTCTTGGTGTTCTGGCGCTATGCAAACCACAAGCGCGCCGGACGGCGGGCCGCGCACCTGCTGCTGTGGGGCGTCGGCATGGTGCTCTATGCCATCGGCGGTTTCTGTGAGGCCTACTATGGCGCGTTGGGCTGGAACTCGCTTGCCTTCCGGCTGTGGTACCTGTGCGGGGCGATCCTCGTAGCTGCCTGGCTAGGCCAGGGCACGGTCTATCTGCTGGTGAAGCGCAAGTGGGCCAACGTGCTGCTGATCGTTTTGGGAGTGGCCTCGTTGTATGCCGGGATCCGCGTGTTTGGGGCACAGCTTGATCCCAGCCTCATGACCAAGAGCGTGCATACAGGCAGTGAGCTGAGCGGCGATGCCATCGTCACAGGCGGCGTCCGCGCTCTGACACCGTTCTTTAACCTGTACGGCACGGTGGCGTTGGTGGGCGGCGCGCTCTACTCGTCCTGGATCTTTTGGCGGAAGCGGGTCCTGTTGCACCGGACCATCGGCAACATCCTGATCGCCGTCGGCGCCCTGCTGCCCGCCTTTGGGGGCACGTTTAGCCGGTTTGGATTGCCCAACGCCCTGTATTTGAGCGAGTTGCTGGGCACGGTTCTGATGCTTGCCGGCTTTATCCGGGCCACCACGCCGATGCGGAGTGAGCAGCCTGAGCAGGCAGTGGCTGCCGAGACCCCTGTCGCGGGGAGCTAGATCAAACGATGGCACAGCCTGGGGGCGATGTGCAGCGCCGCCCCCGGGCTATGCGATTCGGTCCCTAGCTTCGTGGCTGGATCGTGACGCCTAGGGCTTGATCAGATAGACAGTACCGCCCGAGTTCTCTAGCCACAGGGGCTCCAGCTCGGAGCGCAGGTAGGTGCGCTGCACGTCCTCATCCGTGTCAGCCGCCGGGTCGTTGACGATGGGGTCGCCATTGTCGAATCCGACCACGACAGACAAGTGCCCGCCACTGCTGTTGACGGCGGCGCCGGTTAGCTGCCCCTTGCCCCAGGAAAAGCTGATCGCCACCGGCACGCCCTGTTCGATCCAGTACTCGATGTCGTTCATACTGCTAAAGCGCCGCACGCTGCCCTCCAGGCCATAGGTAGCGGCGTAGGCAGTGTTGAAGGGCCAGTTGCCGGTGCCATCGTAGACATAATCGTAGATGCCGTCCACGGCTGCATACACGGCGTCCGCGCATGTACCAGTGTAGCCGGTCAGATAGGACACGATCATCGAGGTGGAGGTCGGGCTGCACCAGACGTTCCCGCCCTCGTAGACCATCTGCGAGCACTCGGGCACGTCCAGCAAAGCCGAATACTCACTCGTCGTAGGTTTGCTGTTCTTGGTGGGCTCGGTGGAGTAGGCTGCCGAGAGATAGCTCAAGCTCGGCGTGGTCCCTGCATCCTCGCTGAACAGGCGTACCTTGAGCTGGTACGCGCTGGCAGTCGCCTGATTGTCGCTGATCTTGAGCGTATCCACTGCTATACGTGCAAGGTCGTCGCGCTGATCCCGCACCGAGTGGCGCTTGACAGTCTCCGTACCGCTGGCCCAGATGCCCAGGTTGTACCATGTGGTCCAGCTTCCGTCCAGCTCGGCGCGTACCAACACCTCGACCCAGGTGCCAGCAGGGGTCACTGCGTTCCACGAGGCGATCAGCTCGTCAAAGTCGAACCTCGCGGGCACGGCCGGGCCTGTGGCTTCGCCGACCCAATATGAGCCACCGTTGTAAAAGTCAATGCCATAGTAGAGCCCGGGCTCGAAGGGATCTGTCTCCCAGGTAGCTGTGGCCGGGTTGAGCACCAACTCGCCGTTGCTCAAGCGCGTGCCGTGACCTGGCCAGCCGGCAAAGTCGCCCTCTGCTGCGAGCCACTCGTCAAAGCCGACTAGGTAGACGGCTTTCTTGGCCTCGACCGGCACGAATGCAAGA
>JBFFCR010000348.1:0-4641 GCA_041559855.1 Anaerolineae bacterium
CAGGTAGCGAGCGGAGGCTAGCGCTGGAACCCCAGGCCGTGCCCGGTCCTTCACATCGAGATTCCACAAAGGCTGACCAAGCAAGCCGTGCTGTACTTGTACACGGCTCAAGTGTGGATCATGGAGTCGGGCCTTCAGGCGGTCTTTCCTGCTGAAGCCCCCATTCCAGTTGCACAAGCTCTATTCGGTTGCTTTACTAG
Source organism: Anaerolineae bacterium (assembly GCA_041559855.1). Taxonomy (GTDB): domain Bacteria; phylum Chloroflexota; class Anaerolineae; order JAAYZQ01; family JAAYZQ01; genus JBFFCR01. Next base: position 201 of record JBFFCR010000348.1, read on the forward strand.
AAGTCGTACCCAGTCATTAGGCAGCAATGTGGTGTGGGGAAAGCACGGGACAGCCGTCTCATCATTGGGTATCTTCAATGACCTGAGCAGCCGCTTCCTCCGGTGTTGCCTCCCCAGAGATCACGGCCGCAATCGCCTCTTGTAGAGCGGCTGCCACCTTGGTATAGTTCGCCAGCCGGGGCCGCGGCTGTGCCGTCTGCAGCAATTCGGCGGCGAAACGGGTGTAGCTGTCATCCTCATCCCACGTCGCCAGGGCTGCCTGGCGCGTGGGCAGATAGCCAGCGGCAAGGTTCCAGCTGCCGACCACTTCTGGCGACATCAGTTGAGTCATGAACTCGACGGCAAGGGACTGGCGTGCGGGGTCAGAGGCGACAAGGGCCAGCGCCCAACCCCGGCTGAGCGCCGCGCCGGGGCCATTGATCGTCGGTATAGGCGCCATAGCGGTGCTTGGCCTCCTGTCTCCGTCGGTCAGATAGCGGTGAGCGCTGACGTGGGCCAGGACAGCCTCGCCCCCTAGATAGTCTCGCCAGCAATCGTCCGTCGTGTGATGATCCAGGATGTCAGCTGGAAAGACGCCCCGCGTGATGCCGTCCTTGTAGTACTGGAGCACAGCCGTCAAACTTTCAGCCTGGAGGAACGGCTCGCTGGAGCTCTCGGCAGTCCAGGGGCGCACCGCAAGGTATTGAATCAGAAAATCATCATTGACCAGACCGGCCTGCCCGCCTGCCGGAAAGACATACAGCCCGGTACTGCTGAGCACACCCGGCCATGAGCGGGGAGGGATGGCAAGTCGTCCGGTATTGTAGGCCAGGTGATCCAGGTTAGCCTCGAATTGGAGGGCGTACAGCTGGCCGCCGAATGTCCCTACCTCCTGCGCAAAGGGGTACAGGTCGGCGATCAGTTCCGGCGACACGAGGTCATTCAGTGGATGCACCACGCCTGCTTGCACAGCTGTGCCCAACTCTTCAATGTCTAAAAAGACCACGTCGGGCAGCAGGGTAGGCACAACCGCCTGTGTCGTCAGCAAATAATCGAGAATGCCGCCCTTGCCGTAGGGCGTTTTGAGAATGAACTGGAGGCGAACATCGGGATGAGCGGTTTCAAAGATGGCTACCTGGTCGGCAAGGATCTGGCCGCTGGTGATGGTCTGTGTGGGTGTGAATGCCTCTGTGGTCCAGATCGTCATGGTGATGACCGACGGTGCCACCGGTGTGACACTGACCTGGTCGGTCGGGCTGGGTGTCAGGTCCTGGGACGGCCCGGGTGTGTCTGCGGGTGCTTCGAGTGACGGCGTGGGCTGGGCAGAGCCAAGATCGCAGCTTGTCAGAACCACGGCTGAGGCGCCGAGCAGCAGCAGTACAAACAGAAGCCAGGGCACCCTAGGGCTTTGCATGGTTCTCATCGCCGGATCGTCTGCTCGCGCCCTGGTCCCACCGAAATGCAGGATGCCGGGACGCCGACCAGTTCTTCAATACGCGCCACATAGTCGCGGGCCTGCTGCGGCAGGTCTTGTACCGAACGGGCCGTGGTAATGTCGGTCCCCCAACCAGGAAGCGCCTCATAGACCGGCCGGCAACGGGCCAGGATCGCCAGGTCGGTGGGAAAGGTCTCGATCCTCTTTCCATCCAACTCGTAGGCCACACACATCTGGAGGGTGTCCAGACGCGACAGGATGTCGAGTTTGGTGATCGCCATTTCAGTAAGACCGTTGACGCGTACTGCATAGCGCAGGGTCACAACGTCAAGCCAACCGCAGCGCCGAGGCCGTCCGGTTGTAGTGCCGAATTCGTCCCATGGCTGCGAGCCGGTGCCGCGCAGCGTCTCGGCCAGTTCGCCTGATAGCTCGGTAGGCATCGGCCCTGCGCCAACCCGGGTCTGGTAGGCCTTGACCACCCCGACGACACGCTCGATATGCTGCGGTCCAATCCCCAGGCCGGTCATAACCCCGCCGATCGTCGGATGAGAGCTGGTGACAAAGGGATAGGACCCGTGATCCAGATCCAACAAGGTGCCCTGGGCCCCTTCTGCCAAGATGCGCTGGCGCGAACGAATGGCGTTGGCAATCTCGTCCGACACGCTGGCGACGTGGGGAGCCAGGCGCGTAGCATAGCCCAGATACTCCTCGATGATGCTTTCGATGTCAAGAGGGGGCTGGTCGTATACTCGTTGCAGAAGCAGATTCTTGGCTTCTGCCTGCTCGCGGATGCGCTGGGCCAAGGTCTCGGGGCCGTGCAGCAGCTCTTGGGCGCGGATGCCGCTGCGAGCGGCCTTGTCGGTGTATGCCGGGCCGATGCCCCGCTTGGTTGTGCCGATGGCAGCGCTGCCCCGTGCGCCTTCGGCCGCACCGTCCAGGGCGATGTGGTAGGGCATGATCAGATGGGCCCGCCCGCTCAGTTTGAGCCGCGCAGGGGACACGTCGACGCCTCGGGCTGCAAGGCCATCCATCTCGGCCAGGAGTTTCCTGGGATTCACGACCATGCCCCCACCCAGGAGGCAGATCACGCGGGGGTATAGGATGCCCGAAGGGATCAGGTGCAGGGCGAATCGCTCCGTGCCCACTGTCACCGTGTGCCCGGCGTTGTCACCCCCGCCGAATCGGGCCACGATGTTGGCCTCGGCCGCCAGCATATCCGTGATCTTGCCCTTGCCCTCATCTCCCCACTGAGCGCCGAGGATGACGGTTATCGGCATCGGAGCCTCCTCTATTCTTCGAACAGCGGCACAAAGTCGAACTTGGCCACATCCACCAACCCCTTGTCGGTCAGCTTTAGGCTGGGGATCACGGCCAGTGCCAGGAACGACATGGTCATCAGCGGGTCAGGCAGCGTGCAGCCCAACGCGTGCGAAGCCCCGGTCAGGCTTTCCACCTGGGCGGCTACCTCTTCCAGCGGTTGGTCGGACATCAGGCCGGCGATCGGCAAGGCGCAGGCTGCCTGCACCTCGCCGCCGGCGATGACCACCTGCCCTCCCCCCATCTCGGCGACGGCGGCGACGGCGGCCCGCATCTCGTCGTCGCTGGCGCCGATCACCACGATGTTGTGCGAATCGTGGGCCACGCTGGACGCAATGGCCCCTCGTTTGAGTCCTACTCCCGAGACCAGACCCAGGCCAATCTTGCCGGTCCGGTGATGCCGCTCGACAACGGCGATTTTCAACAGGTCTCGGGCCGGATCAGAGATGACCGTCCCATCCTTCCTTGTCGGCTCCATCCGCAAGTCCTCGGTGACGACCTGCTCTGGAATGACGCCGATGACCCGCGCCGATCCCTCGCCTGCTGCAATGGTGAAATCGAGGGCAGACAGGTCGACGTGGACACTCCGCTGGAGCGGCACCTGCGGAAAGCCCGAGCGCGAGGCCAGAGAGGTGCCATTCTCGGCGACCAGTGTCCCGGCGGAATAGACCTGGGCAACCTGCACTGCCTCCAGGTCCTCCAGCACCAGCATGTCGGCGCGGTAGCCGGGCGCCACTGCACCCACGCCGCGAAGCCGAAAGTACTCGGCCGTGTTGATGCTGGCCATCTGGATGGCCGTCACAGGATCCAGCCCCCAGGCAATCGCTTTGCGCACGATGTCATCGACGTGCCCCTGGTCCTTGTCCAGCAGGGTGTCGGGGTGGCGATCGTCGGTGCAAAAGTGGCAGAGCCGGGCGTTTGCAGGCGTCACCAGGGGCAGCAGCGCGTGCAGGTTGCGCGCGGTGGTTCCCTCGCGGATCAAGATGTGCATGCCCCGGCGCAGTTTCTCGCGGGCTTCTTCCACGTCTGTGCACTCGTGATCGGAGCCGATGCCCGCCGCGATGTATGCGTTCAGGTCCAGGCCCGACAAGCCTGGCGCGTGCCCGTCGATGGGGCGGTCACCCGCGGCCCTTAGCTTTTCCAGCACCGACGGCACGCGATAGAGCACGCCGGGGAAGTTCATCATCTCGGCAAGACCCAGCACCCGTTCGCGGCCCATCAGCTTTGCGATGTCAGCGGCGGTCAGTTCGGCACCGGCCGTCTCCATGTGGGTCGCGGGCACACAAGAGGGCACCATGACATAGACGTGCAGCGGCAGCCCCTCGCTGGCATCGAGGATGTATTGGATCCCGTCCAACCCCAGCACGTTGGCAATCTCGTGCGGGTCACAGATGACGGAGGTGGTGCCCAGGGGGACAACGGCCCGGGCAAACTCGGCGGGCTGCACCATCGAGCTTTCCAGGTGGACGTGCGCGTCCATCAGGCCGGGGCAGACGAACCTTCCCTCCAGGTCCACCAGATGGCGGGCCTGGTACGGGCCGAACCCGACCACCTTCCCATCATAGACGGCAACGTCGGCCGGGTGGATCTCGCCAGAGAGGACATTGACCAACTGCGCGTTCTTCAGCAGGAGGTCGGCCGGTTCCTCTCCGCGGGCAACAGCGATCGTAGCTTCGAGCGTCATCGTTTCACGTACCTCTGCTTCTACCG
>JBFFCR010000349.1:0-4638 GCA_041559855.1 Anaerolineae bacterium
ATTTTCATCGCCAACATGGGAGGCTACGTCGATCAGATCATCGAGAGTCGGATCGATCAGTTGCTCGGCGCGATGGCCATGGGCGGGTGGCTCAGGGATGTGCCCACCGAGGAAAAGTTCGAGATCATGGACCAGACCAAAGCTGCCATGCTGGACGCCGCAGGAGTGAACGAACCGTTCCTGCTGCGCACGGTTCGCTGGCTCAAGGATGGCCTGACACTCGACTGGGGGGAATCCAAATACTCACGGACGAGGTCCTGGGGAAGATCGTCGAGCGACGTCAAAACTATGATCGCAGAAGCCCTGCCGCGGACGCTGATCGTGTTTGGCGCGGCGAACGTCGCACTGTTTTTCACCAGCCTCCTTCTCTCACTCGGGCTGACGAGAAGGCGTGGAGGCTGGCTGGACAAGCTGGTCATAACACTGTCACATATGGGCGCTGTCCCGGCCTGGGCGTTTGGCATTGTCCTAAATGTCATCTTTCTAAAGCTGCGCACGGGGCTGACCGGAGGCGGGACGTTCGACTCGTGGCCAAGGGAGTTCACCTTTGCCTACATCCCGATGGTGCTCAAGTACATGTTCCTGCCCGCGCTCTCGATCTTTGTGAGTGGCTTCTTCTTTAGCATATATACGTGGCGCTCATTGTTTCTGATCTACTCCCAGGAAGACTATGTGGAGATGGCAAAGGCCAAGGGACTGCCACACAGGATGCTGGAGCGACGCCACATTCTCAAACCGGGATTGCCGGCGGTCCTCACCAGTTTCGCGCTGATGCTTGTCGCTCTGTGGCAGCAGGTCATCGCCCTGGAAAAGTTTTTCAACGTCTCCGGCATTGGACAGCTCTTCTATGGGGCAATACGGACGATCGACGTGCCGCTGTTTCTGGGTCTGGTCGTCAGCTTTGCCTACCTGCTAACTATCACGGTCTTTGTCCTCGACATTATGTACGCGATCGTAGATCCAAGGGTCAGGATTGCCAGCGAGGGAGCGACGCTTAGGCTGGCCACTGCCAAGGGAAGGCGGCGGACGTGGTTCCCGCCGAGTTTCCGCTGGGTGAGGGAATGGAGTCGCAGCAGGGCGAGTACCTGGCAGGGTGCAGCCGCGCAGCGCTACTCAGTCTCTGATAGGTTGAGAGCACTGTACACTGGCATGGCAGCATGGCTTGGGAACAGCGCGCGTGGTCTGGGGAGGACCATCAAAGAGATGGCCCAGTATCCTTCGGCAGTCATCGGTCTGTCGATCATTATAGCCATGATCTGTTGCTCTATAGCTACGGTGATTGTCATCCCCTATGATGAGGCGGTCGGGCTATGGCGCGGCGAGCACAACATATGGTACCAGAATCCACTCAAAGCGTCGCCCGAATGGGTCAATTTGTTCAGGGTGAACGATCTGCCCAAGACGATAGTCCTCGATTCGCGGAATGCTACGCCATCATCCGATGGAGCGTCATCATCCGATGCCGCGGGGGGTTCCACGGTGACCAAGACCTCTGAGCAGGTGAACGAGAATATGAGGGAGATCGTTCTCACCTACACCTTTGAGTATCCGTACCGCGGCTTCCCGCAGGATCTGCGGCTGTATGTAGCGGCTCAGTACGACAGGAAGCGCCCCCATCTCGTACTCGCGTGGCTGACGCCTGACGGGCGGGAGATTGACATGGGCAGTTTCGCCATGGACGAGAGCGAGCTGTACTTGGCCTCGCAGGATGACCGTCTGAAGCGAAAACTCGATGGCCAGTGGCCCCAAAAGGCGCTCTTTGCGGACCCTGAGGATCCTGAGGTCGCATTGGAGGGCACGTACCAACTGACGGTGACGGCGTTGGTTTTTGAGGAGAAAGCCGACGTGGACTGCGAGGCCATACTGTATGGACAGGTATACGGTTTGGCCGGGACCGATCACGAGCGGCGAGATCTGCTGGTGTCGTTGCTGTGGGGCATGCCTGTGGCGCTGGCCTTCGGGCTTCTGGCGGCATTTGGAACCTCCGTCGCGACAGTAATCATTGCAGGGATTGGGGTGTGGTATGGCGGGCGGATGGACAGCTTGGTACAGCGGATCACAGAGACGAACCTGATCCTACCTTTCCTGCCAGTCAGCATCATGATCTATACGCTGTACTCCAAGAGCTTTTGGGCGATCCTTGGGGTAACGGTGTTGTTGAGCATCTTTGGCACCGGGATCAAGAATTACCGGGCGATCTTTTTGCAGCTAAAGGAAGCGCCATACATCGAGGGAGCGCAGGCGTATGGCGCAGGGGACCGGAGGATTATTTTCCGCTACCTGATCCCGCGGATTGGGGCGGTAATGATCCCGCAACTGGTGATTCTGATCCCGAGCTATGTGTTCCTGGAGGCGACGCTCGCGTTCTTGGAGGTCAGCGATCCGATCCTGCCAACGTGGGGCAAATTGATCGTGGATGCGCTCCAATACGGCACGCATTCGGGGGACATTCATCTGCTGCTGATCCCGGCAGGGCTGCTGATGACGATGGGCGTGGCCTTTGCCATGGTGGGGCTCTCCCTGGAGCGCGTGCTGGATCCGAGGTTGCGCGAGAGATAGCGCGATGCGACATTGTGCGTGCCACGTTGTTTCGGGCCATGAAGGGGCGCGGGAAAGGTGACAGCAAGGGTTGCGCTTCGCTCGCTTCTGGTTGTGGGTCTGATACCGTTCGTTTTGCTGGGACTGGTGGTGTCGGTGGCCAAGGTCTACGGCCTGATGCGCTACGATCCGGCCTACTTTACCGAGACGTACCGGACTCAATACCACACGCCCGGCGCGGCGGCAAAGGCGTTGGAATCTGCACTCCAGACCGGCGATTCATCGCTGCTGGCCGATCTACAGGGCTTGCGATGGCCGGCTACGTTTGAAACGAGCCCGACCATTGCCTGGGTGCAGCTCTGGGAGCGTACCGACCGGTACATAACCTATCTATACTTTGATGTTGACGTCAATGAACCGTACCCATATCACTTCGAAGAGGTTCGGGGAAGGTGGGTGGTGGCGCCGCCTGACATCCACTATTTTGTCGAGTCGGGTGCATACAAGCATCTCTTTCTGAGCTTTTCACTGATCTGGTGGGCATCAGGCATGGTGGCGGTGGGCATGGTGCGTCTGTTTGTCGCTTCGGAGCAGCCTGGAGCAAGTCAGTAGACCGTCGTCTGTGTTTTGGGCACACGCGAGCGCCGGGGAACGAGACTATCCCGGCGCTTTGCCTTTGGCTGTGGATATGCTATAATCCCCACCGGAGGTGCGTGTTGATCATCGACTTTCACACACATATCACAGCACCCGAGATCATCGCCCGCCGGGACGAGTACCTGGTCCGCGATGCCTGGTTTCGCGATCTGTACGCCAACCCCAAGGCCCGGCTCAGCTCTGCCGAGGACCTGATCTTCGCCATGGACCGTGATTCTGTGGACCAGGCGGTTGTGTTTGGGTTTGGCTGGCGGGACATGGACATGTGCCGCCGTGACAATGACTATGTCATCGAATCGGTGGCCCGCTATCCGGAACGCCTCATCGGTTTCGCCATTGTCAATCCCCAGTGCGGCGCCGAGGCGGTGCGCGAGATCGAGCGTTGCGCGGCAGCGGGCCTGCGCGGTGTGGGCGAACTGATGCCCGATGGCCAGGGATACCGCCTGGATGATCAGGAGATCATGGCCCCGATCGTCGAGGTGGCGATGGAGCATGACATGCTCCTGCTGACACATTCCAGCGAGCCCGTGGGGCATCTCTATCCGGGCAAGGGTACGGTGACGCCTGATGAGATCATCCGCTTTGCCCGGCTCTTTCCCGACGCCAGACTGGTCTGTGCCCATTGGGGGGGGGGCACGATCTTTTACGAAATGATGCCCGAAGTTGCCCGGATCATGTGCAATGTCTACTACGACATGGCGGCATCCCTCTTTCTCTACAACGACGACATCTTTTCGCTGGCGGCACGTTTGGTCCCCGGCAAGGTGTTGTTTGCGACCGACTATCCTCTGATTGGGCCAGGCGCCTTCATCCGGCGGCTGGAGGCGGCGCGGATGCCAACTGCCACCCTTCGGCGCATCCTCGGGGGCAACGCCTGGCGTGTTCTAAAGTTGGGGGAGAGGGCAAAGCAGCAGCCGACCCAGGCTCCGGTCGGGGCGACAAACTAGGGCGCGCCTGCCTGCGCCTTGCCCGCCCAGTTGAGGAGAATGCCCCATGAACACCTTGCGCACCTTCATCGCTGTCGAATTGGATGATGAGCTCTTGGGCAACCTGACGCGCGTTCAGGATCGCCTGCGCGGACAGGTAGCGCCACGCAGCGTCCGCTGGGTCCGTCCGGAGGGCATACATCTGACGCTCAAGTTCCTGGGCGATACCTTGCCGGATCAGGTAGAGCAAGTCAAGCTGGCCCTGGACCAGGCTTCCTCTGAAGTGACGCCGTTTTCGTTCACGGTGGGCGGTGTGGGGTGCTTTCCCAACACCCATCGCCCGCGTGTCGTCTGGATCGGGCTGCACGAGCCAACGGGGACCCTCTCCCGACTACGGACTGCGGTGGAAACCCACGTGGCGCCGCTTGGCTTCCCAGCTGAGAACCGTCCTTTCCATCCGCACCTGACCCTGGGGCGTGTGCAACGCGGCGCTTCCAAGTCGGAGGTGCGCGAGGTG
>JBFFCR010000350.1:0-4625 GCA_041559855.1 Anaerolineae bacterium
CCTCGTCCAGATCAGCAGAGAACAGGGTCAGGATCTTGTCGTCCTGCTCCCAAACCAGCTCCCGCCCTACCGCTCCAGAACGGTCCGGTTCCTGGCGCAGGAGAGCCCCAGGCTGGCCATTGACCTCTATGTCCTCAACCTGTGCGATGGGCGGCGCCCTCAGATTCAGCGACGATATGCTTGCCGCGTCGCCCAGGGTGATGGAATAGACGCGCAACAGCAATTCCTCGCCCTGGCTGTTGTGATATGTCAGCTCGGCAAAGAAGGGCTGGGGCACCCATGCTGACAGGTTTGGATAGGTGTAGGTGCTGACCCCTTCCAGGCGAAAGCCGGGAGGCAGGTAGGCGGGCTGTGGAATGACAAATGAGACAAGGCTCTGGGCCTCTTCGAGGGTCAGGTCCTGCCGGACAGCCGTACCTCCTTCCACAGTCGTCGCCGATGTCGCCGGAGGTGTATACCCTGGACCAACGCGCACATCGGTTTGCCCCAGGTCGAGAACGGCCCTCAGGCCGGCGACCGCGCTCTGGCCCAAAGGCGTGAGTAGCATCACAACCAGCAGGACAGCGACCAGCCCGGCACCAGCCCAGGCCAGCTTGAGCATGGGAACCGGTCGCGGAGACCTGCGAGGCAGCCTGGCGTCCTGCATGATCCGCTCTACAAGAGCAGCGTCCGGCGGACCCAGCAAGGCCGGCAGCCGGGCCATCTCCCGGGCCGCAGCCAGCGCCTCAGTGGATCCCGGGTCTGGCAGCACCGGGGCAGCATCGGGATCGCGCAGCAGTAGATCCACTGCCACCGACACCTCTTTGGCCCGAGTCCGCTCGTCGCTGGTCGTCTTTATCACTACCCAGAATTCCCCCCACTGCACGGCGCCCTCACCGGAATTGACTACCCCTGCTCCAGGTGGGCGCGGAGCTTGCGCAATGCGCGATACAGGATCACGGCTACGTTACCTGGCCTCAGCCGCAGCACCCGCCCGATCTCCTGGTTGCCCAGGCCGCCTGCAAACTTGAGGCGGATGATCTCCTGCTCCCTCTCGGAGAGCCTGGACAACGCCCGGAGCATCCGCGCGACCTCCTGGCGCCGCACGAGCAGCTCCTCAGGAGAGGGATCGGGCGCCTGCTGCTCCTCTGCCAGATCGAGCGGCACGGCGGGACGGCGGCGGCGATAGTATCCCGCAACCGTGGTGCGGGCGATGCGAAAGAGCCATGCCCCAAAGGCCTCGGGATGCCGGAGCGTGTGCTGCCGCGAGATCGCTCGCTCAAAGACGGCAGCGGTCAGGTCCTGGGCCAGATCCTCGCCATCCACCCGCAGCCGGATGTAGTTGAGGATGCGGGGCAGGTATTGGCGATAGAGGCCGGAGTACTCGTCGCTGCCGCCCACGTGCCGTCCTCTCTCCACGGATTAAGATGCAAAGCGGGACCGGATATTACAGCCGCCCGGGAAGCACTTGGAATGCTACGGGACCACCTCGTAGATCGTCACTCCTGCATTCTGAAAGACAGTCTGCAGCGCGCCATCCTCGGCCATTTGCTCAAACTTGGCGATGCCTATGGGACCATAGTAGGCACGCTCCAAGGGGCCCACGACGATATAGCGCACATTGTACTTTTCCAGCATCGGCTCGACCATCGCTGGAATGGGCTCGTTGTAGATGTAGGCAACGTCGGTGGCCCGTTCCCATACCTGTTGGTCGCCGGCAGCCGCCCGCTGCTGCCGCTGGTGCCAGTTCCAGCCCAGCACGGTGGGCAACCCGGTATTGATGGAGTAGCGAGCTCCCCAACGGTATTCGGGCGCGTGTCCCTCCAGGATCACCGGCGAGCCGTCGACGTTGTCGAGCAGCCAGCGGATCCCTTCCAGATCCCATTTCAGCTCGTACTGACCTCCGACGGGGTCATGGTAGTTTGCCACTTCCATGTAGGCCCAGCCGTCCAGTCCCGGGCCGGGATTCGACTCAAAGCGATCCCGGATCTTGGCCGAAGTGGCCAAGGGAGGGTAGAGCGCGGCAAAGAACAGCAGCGCGATCAGGACCCCAAGCCAGGTGCGACGCCCCAGCCTCCACTGCTGCAGCCGAGGAAAGATCCAGGCCAGGGCTGCCGCAGCAGCCACGCCCCACATCAGCCAGACCTGAAGATAGAACTTGAACACGGTGTTCATCCGGCCTATGTCGCCCTCGATGACGATGACCTCCACACCGAGGGTCATCGCCAGACCGAGCAGGACCAGATAGGCCCACAGGCGTTCGGTGGCCGAAAGGCCGCGGCGGAAGAGCAACAGCAGGCCAAGGATGACGACGGGCAGGCCGAAACCCAAGACTGCGAGGCCGCGGTAGGCGTGACCGCCCGCCTCAAGCGCATAGGTGCTCGGCTCGGTAAACGAGGTCAGTCCAGGAACCAGGAAATAGAGCTCCAGCAGGATGAATAGGATCAGCGCAAGCCAGATCCAGGCGCCCGCCGGCACCCCGCGAGCGCCGGTGATCCGGGCTACAGCCCGCAGGCGCACGCGCTTGCCCCAATAGCGGAAGGTCAGCCGCAGGCGGTGAAGCACTGGATCCGGACGCAGGTCCTTCCAGCGTCCAAGCACGCGCGCCAGGAGGTAGCTGATGATAGCAAAGAGGAACAGGCCATGGACGACCAGATAGGCGAATAGCGGCGTGCGCGTCCCGTTCCATAGGCCAGCGCTGTTGTAGAATGAGCCGTAGCCGGCCCAAAACGGCCAGTAGAACACCCACAGGCTGAGAACGGCCACCACGCCAAACTGCCAGGCGACCGACCAGATCACGCGCCAGCTGAACCGCCTGCGCCGGGCAACCTCGCCAATGACCAGCGCGCCCAGCACCAACAGCAGGTGCGGCGGCACGTCCCAACTATTGGTGGTCCGTATGGCACCAATGGTCAGCGACCAGAGGAACAACGTGCCCACCGTGCCCAGGAGCCCCCTCCAGTTCCAGCCGCTCTCCTGCGTGGAGGATCTGTAGCCCTTGACCACGGCAAGGGCAACGGCCAGTGACAGGAGACCCAGCGGCAGGGCGATCAGGTGGGCATGCAGATCGGCATAGAGGAAGGTAAAGAACGGGAACTCGGTGATGACCGACTCGCTCGGTCCCCCGGGGATGGCCCGGCTGGCATTCCAATACCACTCGTCAAGGCCGACAGGCAGGGCCTTCCCGCCGAACGCAACCTCCGCCGAACCGATGATGGTCCGCACCAGGGAGGCGAGGCCGGGGATTGTGCTCTGGAAGGCGTCGAGCACACCCTCGCCCGCCTTGAGCAGGATGAGGTGCACCTCCCCCAAGTTGCCCAGGACCGTGACAAAGAGCGCGCCGACAAGGCCAAAGACGAGGGGCCTGGCAGAATTCAGAGACTGCTGGGGTTGGGCGCCTGCCTCCCCGCCCTGTCCCGGTTCCTTTGCCACCAGGTTGTAGGTCACGCTAAAGGCGCCCATCGCCGTCATGGCAAACCAGGCCGGAATGACCAGATTGTAGGCCACGTTCGGCACGATGCCGATCAGCTTGATCAAGGTGCCGACGATCACCTGGCCAAAGTAGTAGTAGTTGAGGTAGCCACCGGCAAACCACGGATCGTACGGCGGGAACTCGGTGCTCTTGATGACGGCGTTGAGGTAGGCAAAGTCCATCGGCTTTTCGCCGCCCTTCCAGGCATGCCAGAGGTCGGGGTTGCCCCAACGGATCAGCCAAAAGATGAGAAAGAACGCCAGGAACAGGAGCTCGGTGACGAGGATCATGCGCTTGCGAGTGCGCCACAGGTCGGCGAGGCGGCGGCGCTGGGCCGGCAGCAAGAGAGAGCCGAGGGAGGCCAGGGTAATCAGCCCCAGCGCCAGGGCAATTGTGCCCCGGCTGTAGTGCAGCGGCGTGAGGTTGGTCAGGATCCACGAGAGCCAAGCCAGGAGCAGGACGCCCACAGGCCGGGCCAGAATATACCCCCTATCGGGCAGGCGGCGAAAGACTCCCACGGTGAGCGGCAGGGTGACAAGACCTATTGCGCCGAGCAGCACCAGCCACGAGAGGGTCGGCAGGCGATTGGGCAGGCTATCCTGGTCAAAAAGAGATGCCCACGTGCCGCCCGCTTCCTGCACCTCGCGCTGCTCTTCGGTGAGCATCAAGTTGTTCTTGGTCTCTTGGACCGTTGCCTGCGTGCTCTGCAGCTCTCGCTGCTCCCGCCGCCATTCCGAAATGTTGCGGGGGTTGAGGCCGTGGGCGATGTTGCTCCAGTCAACGCCCTCGGTCAGCATGGCCCGGGCGAGCTCTCGGTTGTACGCATCCGTCTTGCGATAGATCAGCACCTTCGGGTGGTCGTAGACGGTGAATTGCTCTTCGGCCCACGTGTCGTCGAACTCGATGCCAAAGAGACGGGGATAGGAGTGGAACTCGGCCGCCTTCTCAAAACCAAGCTCCTCATCGAACAAGAGCTCGTAGTAGCGGGTGGTCACCGGATAGCGCATCGGCAGGCGCGTGATCGACTGCCACAGGCGGCCGCTGCTCATGCTGATATAGTCAGCCTTGTCCAGGGCGTCGAGCAGAACCTCCAGCTTTTCGGGTGTGTCCTCATCGTAAGGCTGCAACTGGTCCACGACTCGTGGCGGATCCTCATAGTGCAGCTCCAGGCCAC
>JBFFCR010000351.1:0-4619 GCA_041559855.1 Anaerolineae bacterium
GAGTTTGAGACACTGCTGACCCAAAACGAGATCTTTATCTCCCGCTCCCGGGGCGTCGGCGCCCTCACCTGGCAAGAGATGATCAGTTTGGGCGTCACCGGGCCGATGCTGCGCTCGGCCGGACTGGCCTATGACATTCGCAAGGTAGAGCCCTATTCGATCTACGACTCGTTCGACTTTGATGTGCCGACATACGAGACCGGCGATGTCTATGACCGCTACCGGCAGCGGATCGCCGAGACCCGGGAAAGCATCAAGATCTTGCATCAGGCCCTCGACCGCATCCCCAAGGGTGCGATCCAGGCTGGGAAGAAACCGTGGAACCCCAAGGTGCCCGCCGGTGAGGTCTATCGCCGCGTGGAGCATCCAAAGGGCGAGCTGGGCTTCTACCTTGTCAGCGACGGGGGCACCAATCCCTACCGCTATCACGTGCGCTCGTCATGTTTCGCCAACCTGGGGGCACTGGAGGCAATGTCGGTGGGGCACCTGCTGGCCGATGCCATCGTCATCTTTGGCACCATCGACAGCACGATGGGGGAGGTGGACCGCTAATGTTTGGACTCGGACTGATCAAGGGCCTGGGCGTCACCATGCGCCACTTTATCGAGTCATTCACGTACGATCGAAATCCGCTCAAATGGTTCTCCCTCAAGGGTCGATATGACCAGGAGTGGCTGGAGAAACGGCAGGCCATCGAGGGCAAGGGACTATTCACCATCCAATACCCGGAACAGACGCGCAAGGTCTCGGAGAATTTCCGCGTGACGCCCATGCTGATCTACGACGAGACGCCCGACGAGCCACGATGCACGGCTTGCGGCATCTGCGCCCGGGTGTGCCCAACCCAGACCATCTGGATCCAACGGGCGACGGACGACCGCGGGCGCCCCAAGGCTCGTCCTGCCGTCTATTGCATTGACGCAACGGTATGCATGTCCTGCGGCTTTTGCGCCGAGTTCTGCCCGTTTGATGCCATAAAGATGAACCAGGAACATGAACTCGCCTACACCGACCGCGACGAGGGCATGTTCTACACGATGGAAAGACTCCTGCAACCGGTAGAGTACCACGCCAGACTGCATCCCACCGACTATGCACGGGAGGTTGCAGAGCGCCAGGCCAAGGAGGAAGCCAAGAAAAAGGCCGCCGAAGCAAAGGCAACCACCGAAGAGGAGACAAAGCCGGCAAAGGCCGCCCCGCCTGCCAAACCGGACGATCTGAAGCGCATTGAAGGGATCGGCCCTGTGATCTCTGGGGTACTCCAGAATGCCGGCGTCAAGACGTTTGCACAATTGGCCGACACCGGGGTAGAGCGCATCAAAGAGATCCTGAAGGAAGCTGACCCGAGGCTATTGCGACTGGCAGATCCCGCCACCTGGCCCAAGCAGGCACGGCTGGCTGCGTCCGGCAAGTGGGAAGCGCTGGAAAAGCTGCAGGACAGGCTCAAGGGCGGCAAGGAAACCTGAGCGGGCCGGCGGCATTGCACGAGGTAAGTAGGGTTGGGGAACCGGCGACAGCCACGAGTCGCGTCGACCTGCATTGTCACACCACCGCATCCGACGGCGGCCTGAGCGCCCAGGAACTGGTGGCCCTGGCGGCGAGCTTGGGCATTGAGGTCCTGGCAATCACCGATCACGATACGACCGAGGGTGTGCCGGCAGCCCAAGCCGAAGCGCAGCGCCACGGCTTGGTGGTGGTGCCGGGCGTGGAGATCAGCGCCGTCAGCGGGCGTGAAGAGATCCACCTCTTGGGCTACTTTGTGGATACCGGCAACGCGGAGCTGCAGGCGTTGCTGGCCTGCGCCCGAGAGGCACGGCGAGAACGCGCTCAGAAGATGCTCGAGCGCCTGGAAGAGTTGGGGCTGCCTGTCGAGTGGGATCGGCTGGTCGAGGTATCGGGAGGAAGCGGTTCCATCGGCCGGCCGCACGTGGCAACCACCCTTCTCGAAGCTGGCCATGTGAGCAGCTACGATGAGGCCTTCGACCTGTGGATCGGCCGTGGCGGCCCGGCCTACGTGGAGCGCTACAAGGTATCGCCAGAGGATGCAACAAGCTTGCTAAAGAGGAACGGCGGATTGCCCGTCGTGGCCCATCCCTACATCTATGGCAGAGATGGGCAGCGCCGCGCAGGCCTCGATCTGAAACATTGGCTGCCGCGATTGCGCGAGGCTGGCCTGGAAGGGATCGAGATCTACTACCCAAACTACCCACCATCCGCCCGCAGCCAGCTACTGGCATTGGCCGTCCAACATGGCCTGCTGCCTACAGGCGGCAGCGACTTTCACGGGGGCAGGCTTGGCAATGGCCTGGGGAGCGTGGCTGTGCCCTGGGTCGTATGGGAAGGATTGGAACGGCGTCACAGACTGACACAGACCGGGGCGGCCCACAAGATGTCCCCGACTGGATAAACGAATGACTGTAAATCCAAGAACAGAGCTGCTGTTTCCGCCACACCTGATCCCCGATCTCAAGGATCTGCGGGGCGAGGAGTGGCGGGAGTTGGTCGAACAGATAGCCAGTCTACCGGAGACCCAGCCCGAAGTGCTGGCGTTCTGCCTGATGATGATCAGGCTGAACGCCTGTCTGGGCTGCGTATCGGGCAGCTATCGCTTCATGCGAGGATGCGAGTTGTGCGCCCAGCAGACCATTGCACGGTTTCAGGGCACCGACGAGGAGCTCATCGCCCTCTATTACCAGGCCAAAGAGGACCTGGAACGCCACGCCGCCGGTCAGATCGATCTGATTGCGGACGCCCCCGAACCCGAGCCAGAGATCGACGAATGAGCACACCTCACATCGGGATCATTGGCGGCGGCTACGCCGGATTGACGGCAGCCTATGAATTGCAGAAGCGTGGCTATGCCGTCACCCTGCTGGAAAAGTACGGAAGCTGGGGCGGGCAAGCTGCCACGCTGCCCCTACTGAGCACCCGCATAGAGCACTTTTACCACCATCTCTTTGGCAGCGACACCCACATCCTGGGGTTGATGGATGAACTGGGGATCGGCGACCGGCTGCGCTGGATCGAGTCCAAAGTGGGGTGGTACAGCGACGGCCATATCTACGACCTGGTCAGCCCCCTGGACCTGCTCCGCTTCAAGCCGCTGAGCCTGTTCAACCGGATCAAGCTGGGACTGATGTACCTCTACCTGCCCCGCGTCAACGACTGGCAGAGGCTTGAGCGCGTCACGGCCCGCGACTGGATCCTGCGTTATATGGGCCAGGAAATCTATGACCAATTCTGGGGGCCCCTCTTGCGGGGCAAGTTTGGGGACATGGCCGACCAGGTGAGCATGACCTGGTTGTGGGGCAAGATCAAGGTAAGGGGCAGCTCTCGCCAAGGAGCCTCTGCAAAAGAGCTGCTGGCCTATCCCGAGGGCAGCTTTGAGCTCATCACCCAGGCATTGGTGGACCATCTGCAAGGCGGGGGTGCAGACCTGCGCTTGAACGAAGAAGCCATTGGCCTCACGACCGATCCCGACAACCCACGGAAAGTGACCGGCATTGTGACCCCAAAAGCGACCATTCCCTGTGACATGGTGATCGCCACCGTACCGGGATACACACTGCTGGACATCGCCCCGCCAGCACTGGACGAAGCGTACGCCAGCACCCTGCGCTCGGTGCGCTACCAGGCCGCCCTGGTGTTGCTGCTGGCCAGCAAGCAAAGCCTGAGCCGCATCTACTGGATGAACATCGCCGACCGGAGCATGCCCTACGTGGCCGTCATCGAGCACACGAACTATGTGCCGCCCAGCGAATACCAGGGCCGTCATCTGATCTACGTCTCCAACTACCTGGAACGGGATGATCTGCGCTTTCGCATGGAGGCGGATGAGCTATTCGACCTGTACCTGCCACACCTGAAGCGGATCAACCCCGCCTTTAATGCGGACTGGATCGAGCAAAAGGTCGTGCTCCGCGCCGAGGCGGGCCAGCCGGTCATCACCTGCAACTACTCGCAGCGCATTCCCGATCACCGCACACCCCTCGAGGGGCTGTACCTGGCCAATACGCTGCAGATCTATCCCGAGGATCGGGGCGTCAACTATAGCGTCCGCTTGGGACAGACGATCAGCGGCATTGTAGACGAGGACATCAGATCTGCAAGATAGCACGCATAGGGAACCGGCAACACCATAGTAAGACTCAGCTATGTGAACATTCAATAAGGAGGAAGACAAAATGGCGTATGTAATCACCGAACCCTGTATCCGCGACGGCGCTTGTGCCGAAGTCTGCCCGGTCGAGTGCATCGTGGCCGGCCCGGAGGATGAGGGCTGGACAACCTACATGATCGATCCGGACAGCTGCATCGACTGTGGCGCTTGCGCGCCAGAGTGCCCCGCGGACGCGATCTACCCGGACGACGAGGTACCCGCCAAGTACGAGGAATGGATCGCCAAGAACCGGGCCTTTTTTGAGACAGGCCCGGGCTACAGCGCAGCGTAGCCTAACCTTCTATCTGCAAACTACAGAGCCCCGCAGTTCCGTGCGGGGCTCTGGTGCACGCGTTAGGCTCGGAACCATTTAGCTAGCGCCGCGCTGCCCCGGCGTTCTTGTCCCTCTCCGTTCCCCTGGTCGCTGGAGCCCTCCGGGGGTTCCCCGATCGCTCTCGCC
>JBFFCR010000352.1:0-4611 GCA_041559855.1 Anaerolineae bacterium
CCCTGTCATTTCGACCGTAGGGAGAAATCTTTCCGTAGGGAGAAGGCAAGATTCCTCACGTTCGTTCGGAATGACAGATCGGGCGCACTGGTTGGCAGCCTCCCCCCTGTCATTTCGACCGCCTCCCCCCTGTCATTTCGACCGCCTCCCCCTGTCATTTCGACCGTAGGGAGAAATCTGGGATCCCTCACATCCGTTCGGGATGACTCGCTGTGTCCGGGACGACACGGGGAGGCTAGTCCGGCGAGGCGAGGGTCTTTAGCTCATAGAGCTTGCTGATCGCCTCCAGCGGGGTCATGGCGCTGACGTCCAGCTCCAGCAACATGTCGAGGGCCGGGTTGCGGGTGGCAAACAGCGGCAGTTGGCGCACCTGCACTGCACGCCGTGCCGCACCAGGGGCCCGGGCCTCCTGCTCCAATTCCTGCAAGATCTCTTCGGCGCGGTTTATGACGGGCTTGGGCAGCCCGGCCAGTTGCGCTACATGAATCCCATAGCTCTGGTCGGCGCCTCCCGCTACGATGCGCCGCAAAAAGACAACGCGATCCTTCTCCTCCGCGACGGCGACATTATAGTTGCGCACATGCGGCAGCAACTCGGATAGCTGGGTGAGCTCGTGATAGTGCGTGGCGAACAGCGTCTTGCACCGCAGACGGGGGTGGTTGTGAATGTGCTCCACCACGGCCCAGGCGATAGAGATGCCGTCGTAGGTGCTCGTGCCCCGGCCCACCTCATCCAGCACCAGCAGGCTGCGCACCGTAGCATGGTTGAGGAGGTTCGCCGTCTCTACCATCTCGACCATGAAGGTGGACTGGCCGGCGCTGATCTCATCCTGGGCGCCGATGCGCGTAAAGATGCGGTCCACCAGGGGAATCTGCGCCTCATCGGCCGGCACAAAGGAACCGATCTGGGCCATCAGCACGATCAGCGCTACCTGGCGCAGGTAGGTCGACTTGCCCGCCATGTTGGGGCCGGTGATGATCAGGATCGCCTCCTCCTGGGAAAAGCGGGCGTCGTTGGGCACAAAGGGCTCCTCGCGCTGCGTGATCTCTACCACAGGATGCCGGCCGGCTACGATGCGCAGCTCGCCATCCTCGACAAGACTCGGGCGCACGTAGCGATTCATCAGGGCCACTTCGGCCAGAGCCGCGTGCGCATCGAGACGGGCCAGTGCCTGAGCCACAGCTGCGAGACGGCCCGACGCCGCAGAAACCTGCTCCAAGACCTGCGCATAGATCCTGCCCTCCAGATCTTGGAGTTGCTCCTGTGCATTTAGGATCAGCGACTCGTACTCTTTGAGCTCCGGCGTGATATAGCGCTCGGCATTGACCAGCGTTTGCTTGCGAATATACTCCTCGGGCACGCGATCGGTATTGGCCTTGGTAACCTCGAGGTAATAGCCAAAGACCTTGTTGTAGCCCACCTTCAGGCTCTTGATCCCTGTCCGCTTGCGCTCCTGGCCCTCCAGGTTGGCGACCCAGGCCTTTGCATCGCGCGAGGAAGCGAGTATGTTGTCCAGCTCTGCCGAGAACCCAGGGCGGATCACGCCTCCAGAGCTCAGGACCGCTGGCGGGTCATCCACCAGCGCTTGAGCCAGCAGCGTGACCACGTCCTGGCAAGGATCGAGCGATCCAAGGGAGCGCAGCGCCTCAGCATCGCTGTCCATCTGCGCTATCAGCGCCTGAATCTCGGGGAGCGTCTCCATGCTCTGCCGGACACCGAGCAGGTCGCGCGGCCTGGCGATCCCCTGCACTACGCGGCTCGTCAAGCGCTCCAGGTCGCCCACCGCTTTCAGCAGATCGCGCAGGCGGGTGCGCGCCGGCGTGTCCCCGTAAAAGGCCTGTACAGCATCCAGGCGACGGTTGAGACGTGCCAGGTCAAGGAGGGGCTGGGTAAGCCAGCGCCGCAGCAATCGCCCCCCCATGCTGGTGACAGTACCGTCGAGAACACCGAGCAGAGAGCCCTGCACACTGCCCCGGCGCAGGGTCTCGGTGAGCTCCAAGTTGCGCCGCGTCGCCGCATCCAGGGTCATGTACTGCTCTGTGGAGTAGGTGCGCACGCTCGACAACTGGGCCAGCCTCGCGCGCTGTGTCTCCGCCAGGTATTGCAGCAGCGCGCCCGCTGCCTGGACGGCGAGCGGAAGCCCGGCAAACCCAAAGCCATCCAGGCTGGCGACCTCAAAATGATCGTACAGCGCCTGCCGCGCAGTGTCCAGGTCGAACCGCCAGCGATCATAGGCTGTAAGCGCAATCTCTTCCGCCAAGGAACCGCGCTGCTGTTCCCGTTTGGCCAACTCCAGATCGCAGGTGACAACCTCAGCCGGCCTGAGACGCCCCAGCTCTTCGCATATCAGTTGGATCACGTCGCCGCCTGCAAGCTGTGTCGCTGCAAACTCCCCCGTCGTGATGTCAGCATAGGCCAATCCGGCGCGCTTGCCGTCCACAATCAGTGCTGCCAGGTAGTTGTTCCGCCGCTCCTCCAGGAGCGAGGGCTCGACCACCGTGCCCGGAGTGACCACCCGCACCACCTCGCGGTCCACCAACCCCCGGGCCGGGACCTCGCCGACCTGCTCGACAATGGCCACCTTGTACCCGGCCTGGACCAGCTTGGCGATGTAGCCCTCCACCGAGTGGTATGGCACGCCAGCCAGGGGCACCCGCTGATCCTTGCCGACGGGCCGCGACGTCAGCACGATGTCGCAGACCCGTGCTACCGTTTTGGCATCCTCGTCAAAGGTCTCGTAAAAATCGCCCAGCCGAAACAGCACGATCGTCCCGGGGTATTGCTTCTTGATGCGAAGGTACTGCTTGCGCATCGGTGTCGTCATGCCTTGCTCTCCTCGCCGGTATTGCCTGCGGCGGTGCTATTGTACCACCACTGCCCCGAGGCTGCAACATGGCCCGCAGCGACGAGTAGGGCTGCTGCAAAGTCGCAACTCCGCACATGCTCCCGCCGGACAACAGTCCGGCGGCGGCCAGAAACTCACGCGAACTGGCTGAACGCTCGCGTTCTCGGCCTGCCACGGATTGCAGTCCGCGGTGAGCGCGAGGGGCTAGTGCGCCTCCACTCGGCTGTCAAGGTAGAATGCAACCGCCCTGCAGCGACGAGAGGGCCCCAACCGACTTGTCCGGCACGACGCGCAAGGGGAATGATTCCCGCAACTCCCCAACATAGCCTGGTTTCCTGCCCGGCGCGGGCTCATGCAGAGTAAGAAGGTGATCCGGTAACGTTGCGTGGCTCCGCCCGCACGGCACGGCAAGCGCGCTTGGGATCAGAAACCGAGTTTCTCCACTCCAGGGCATGGGCTCGGTCCTTGGCGTAGTGCAGCTTGTGCATCCGGCCCACCTGGCATGATAAGAAACTCGGTTTCTCCCTCTCAAGGGGCCTTCACGGCCTCGCGTCTGCCAAATGCGCTTGCCCTATCCGAACCGTTCGCCGCGGGCTCAAGCCCCGGCCGAGGCTTGCCCTGTCGGTCAAGCGCAAACAGACCGTAGCCGATACAACTACCGGACCTTCACAAGCACCGCGCTACTCTGCGAGTTGCGCCATCACGCCGGCGATCTGCTGGTGGTGGTAGGCCTCGTGGCCCGCATAGCCCTCGAACCACTCCAGGCCGTTCATCGCCGCCAGACCGCCCGCGTGGGTCAGGTCGAGATCGGCATCCACAGGCCAGCGCTCGAAGGTACGCTGCGTCCGCAACCGCGCCCGCTCGAACCAGAACGCGATCGCCTCTTTCAGCGCGCCGTACGGAGGGGGCGGAGGCAGATAGCCCACCCCCTCCGGTGGCTTGACGCCCTCCAGCAGCGGCAGCGCGATCAACTCGCGGAGGTAGCACTCGTCGATCGCCAGGTGCATCAAGATCTCCCCCAGCGACCACTCCTGCTTGCCATCAACAGGAGGAGGCCGCCAGTCGAGTTGCTCCTGCGTCAGACCGTCCAGATAGCGCAGCGTCACAGCGCGGACCTCGTCCATACGTGCCAGAACCGTCTTGGGGTCGTTCATCAGCGCAACCTACCTCCTGAAACTATTCGAGGAACCAGATGGATGTTGGATGGTCATTCTGCCATCCGAGCAAGAGCCATGCTGAGCGCAGTCGAAGCAGGCTCTTGCGGTCCTTCTCGCGGCGTATGCTCACGAGACCGCCAAGTCCCCTTCGACTGGCTCAGGGTGACTTGGGCTCCGGGCAAGAGCCATGCTGAGCGCAGTCGAAGCAGGCTCTTGCGATCTTTTTCACTGTGAATGCTAGGTCAAGCTCCAGGCCGTCTCTCTACAGCCCGCGGGACGTGCTCGTCAGGCAGCGGACCGGTCGCTCTCCCACACGGCAAAGCAGTTCCCCTCCGGGTCCAGGAACTGGGCGAACCAGCCCATCCCCGGCACAGGCGACTTGGGATAGAGCACCTTCCCGCCCAGCGCTTCGACCTTGGTCACATACTCTGCAACCGACTCCACCTGGAAGTACTGGACAATGCCCTGACCCGGTGCCTGCCGCTCCATCAGGCCGCCCCCCGCATCGCGCTCCGGATCTCCCGTCTCAAAGGTCCAGTAGTGCTCGAAACCAGGTGGCGCCGAGAACTCCCAGCCAAACAGGCCCGAGTAGAACGCCTTGGCTCGCTC
>JBFFCR010000353.1:0-4596 GCA_041559855.1 Anaerolineae bacterium
AAGAGATGCCCCGTAGACTCGCGTGGACCAAGCTCGTTGCCTGCCGAGAACCGCGATGTTGCGGACTGACAAGCAGACGTCAAGGCCCCTCTCGAACCGGTGCGCAGGCGAAAGGACCCAACATGCCCGAAGAACAAAGAGATACTCAGGAAGACGCTACCATAGTGGAGCCGGATCATGCTCTATCTCAGATGACGATGGCGGACTTGAACGAGCCGTTGCGCCAGGCTATGGCCCGAGCCGGATGGTCCGAACTGATGCCAGTGCAGGCCAGGGCCATTCCTTATTTGCTGGCGCAACGCGACCTGTTGGTCCAGTCGCGCACCGGCAGCGGCAAGACAGGGGCCTTTCTCCTGCCGATCCTGGACCGCATTGAGCCTCAACGCAGGGCCTGTCAGGCGCTGGTGCTGGTGCCTACGCGCGAGCTCGCCCGGCAGGTTGCCGAGGAGGCCAAGGTACTGAGCGGCGACAGCGGAGTGCGCACTGCCGTGGTCTATGGCGGCGTGGCCTATGGCCCTCAGATCCAGGCCTTTCGCAGCGGCGCTCACCTGGTGGTCGGCACGCCGGGGCGCATATTGGACCATCTGCTCAAGCGCAACCTTTCGCTTGAACAACTACGGATATTGATCTTTGACGAGGCTGACCGCATGCTGTCCATGGGTTTTTATCCCGATATGAGGGCCATCCAGCGCCACCTGCCCTCGCGACGCCCCCATACCTGCATGTTCTCGGCTACCTTTCCCGCTCACGTGATGCGGTTGGCGGGCGAGTTTCTCCAAGAGCCCGAGTTCTTGAGCCTGAGCCGCGACCACGTGCATGTGACCGATGTCGATCACGTCTTCTATGTGGTGCCGCGTATGGACAAGGATCGCAGCCTGGTGCGCATCATTGAAGTGGAAAATCCTCCCTCAGCTCTCATCTTTTGCAATACCAGGGCCAGGGTGCACTATGTGACCGCCGTCTTGCAGCGTTTTGGCTACGACGCCGATGAACTGAGCTCCGATCTTTCGCAGGCGGCCCGGGAAAAGATCATGGCCAGGGTGCGCCGGGGCGCGCTGCGCTTTCTTGTGGCTACCGATGTGGCAGCTCGCGGGATCGATCTCCCTGATCTGTCACACGTGATCATCTACGAGCCGCCCGACGATGTCGAGTTATATATCCATCGAGCCGGACGCACTGGGCGGGCCGGCGGGGGCGGGGTGGCAATCTCGCTGGTGGATGTCATTGAGCAGATGTCATTGGATCGGATCGCCAAGAGATATGGCATCGAGATGGAAGAGTGGCCGCTGCCTGGCGATGAGGATGTCGAGGCTATCGTCTCGGAGCGGGTGACGGCCTTGCTGGAGGCGCGCTTGCGCGACCGCGACCGCCTGCAAAGCGAGCGGATGCAGCGCTTTGAGCCACTGATCCACGCTCTGAGTCAGAGCGAAGAGGGTTTGGCTCTGCTGACCATGCTGCTGGATGACTACTACCAGCAGACGCTACACGCGCCACCCCCCCAGCCGCCCACTGAGCAACCTGAATCCAAGGCGCAGAGCAAGGGCAAGTCACAGCGGCGGAGAGGCCGTCGTCGCCGCCGCTAGGGGTGGGGAGCTACCCTCGTGCATCTGTAATTGGAGCCGCTTTCGCTATCACCCTTGTAGCTCCTCGACGGCTGGCAGGATATACTCTTCGATCATCTGGTTGTACTTGATAGCCGCCTGGAATGGCGAGATGCTCCATGCCCCTCCTGTGAACACCACGACCATGTATAGATCAGGAAACGCCACGATGAATTGAAGGCCGTGACCCCGCGCTGAAAACGCCTCGATCTTCCCGGAACGGTACTCCTCCAACCACCATTGATAGCCATAACCGCTCGCGTGATCTGCCCCTCTCGCGCTCCTTGGGATCGAAATCGCCCTCTCCACTGACTTTCGCACCCATTCCTGGGAGACAATCTGCTCCCCGTTCCAGATGCCTTCCTGCAGGTACAACTGCCCGATCTTGGCCATGTCCCGGGGGCGCAAGTAGAGACCCGAGGAGGCGAAGGCCATTTCGGGATCGTGTTCAAAACCCACCCACTCGTAGGAGGAGATGCCAAGCGGGGCAAAAAGATGTCGCTCTGCGAACTCGACCAGGCTCATGCCCGTTCGTCTCCGGACAATCTCTCCGAGGAGATTCGTCGTGCCGCTGTTGTACAGAAGCTGGGTGCCGGGTTTTGCGATCACAGGCTTTTCCAGGACCACGCGGATGGGGTCGATGTGATGCCACATCCGGGTCAGGTCGTTTCTGAGATCCGTATAGGGATAGGACTCATCCCAGGGAATGCCCGTGCCCATGGTGAGCATGTGGGCCAGAGTTAGCTCTTCCTTGTCATCGGTTTTCAGATCGGCATACTCGGGAAAGAAGGAGAACATCTTTTCATCCACCCCCTGGATGAAGCCTTTGTCAATGGCGATCCCGAGCAGGATAGACGTGACGCTCTTGGTCACCGATGCCTGGAAGTGCGGTGTGTCGAGATCGAACATCGCCAGGGGTTTCAATCCAAATTCATATCCTGTGAGATCCGCATCCTGCCCGCCAAAGTATTCTTCAACCACCAGCTTGCCATCCTTGACGACGAGGAGACTGTGATAGTCGTGTTCTTGGGTTCGCAGCAGCTTGATCAGTTCATTGATCGCCGCAGCTTCCATTCCCACGTCTGCCAGCGAAGCCTCTTCCCAGTCGTCGCCAAACTGCACTGGAGCTCGAGTGCTCTGATCGCGTGCAGGCGCTGCGGACTGGTTGCCATCTCCACAGCCGACCGGGAGCGCGACCACGCACAGTGCCAGCAAAAGGCTGGCTGCCCTGCGCCACCATACGGTTCCTGACTTCACGCCCATGTTGCTCATACTTCTTTCGTGGATGGTGACAGAGCTTTGGCAGTGCGGCGGCGTCTCCTATAGGCGAGCACGTAGGCCAGCAGGCCGAACGGCCCGAAAAGAGTGACTACTGCCAGCCAGGCCAGCCGCTTGCCCCAGGATGCCGGCTGGCCTCGCACCATCCGCCAGATCAGGTAGGCCAGCGACAACGCGGTCAGCAGCGCCCACACAGGCCACACCCAATGCAAGATCGCCAGTCCGGCCCAGAGCACAGGGGGCGGAAGCAGCAGGTTGCCCTCTTCCAGGGTAGGTGCCGCACCTACTTGGCCCATCGGGGCTTCTTTCCTGCATGGAAAACTTGCCATGCCACGCAGCAGGACTTCTATCTCAAGCGGCGAATACTGCACCCGAGAATACTGATTGAGGAAATCCAAGGTGTGGGCGACGCCGGCCCGGTGCGAGTAGGGCGCGAATTCGTCGCTGATATCCCCGGACAGGTCGGCATGGATATCCTGCACCAGGATCGGGGCATCGCAGGAGAAATCGAGTTTGGCAAAGTCCACAGTGCGGATCTGGGGATTACTGTTCGTGCGAAAGTGGATCCGCAGGTTGGCCGGATCGAAGACAATGCTCCAGGCCGTATCGTTGCGGGCAGCAGCCGCCAAGGTGTTAAAGGCAGCTTCGACCGCGGCCTCTGCACTGGTCGGCTCAAAGCTCGCTACACTATCTGCCGCGGTGGCAAAGCGACCAAGTGAATCCCTGTCCAGGCTGCCGTGGCGCCATGCTTTGACCGAATCCTGGTATGCGTGGTTGGTCAAGGCCGCTACGGGCAGAGACTCGCCTGTGTGATAAACCATTTCGCCATCCAGGAACTCGATGACGGCACAGTCCCCCTTGCGATCGCAGACCAGAAAATGATCCACGTTGTCCTTGATCCGGACCTGCGCATCACTCGCGATCACCTCCTCGACTGTGCTGTAGCTGTCCAACAAGAACTGCATCCACAAGGGTGCCTGGAGTGGAGGTCGTGAATCCGGAGCAGGGTTCTCCGTTTTCATAAGGGCCATTGTGCTTATCATAAGCCCTGCTTCGTTCATACCGGCCCAGGCCAGCTGGTATCCTGCATAGTCAAAGGTCACGCTGCCATATCGAGAGATCCAGCGCGCATACTCGCCCGTCGTGCTGGGCTCCCACGCCGTTTTTAACACTTGTCTCCTCTTTACGGACAGCATGGCAGCATCGATTGGGTTGTCCTGATTGGTCCCAAACACGCAGTGATCGCCGTTGTTGAGACAAAATGAGGTACATGCCTGGTTGGTGGCTGGAAAGGTAGAGGTTAGGTCCGCATCGGATGGCGGCTGCTCCCCAGGCAAGGCGATTCCCGAAATCAACGCCATCAAAACAAGCACACCAACTATTCTGAGTTTCATGGCCTTCCTTCTCCCTATCTTGCTGGCCTGAGCCAATCCGGAGACTGCAGACTTGTCCATCATTATGGTACAAGAAGAATCTCCCCGTGGCATCGGCCATCTGGGGAGTCTTGCCATCAGTCAGGTGGTCATTCTTTTGGTTGGTCAGGTGGCCAATGGGCGAGGAGCAGCGCCTCGATAGCGCGGTGATTCGAGCTTGGCGGGACTTGACCTGCGGATCCCGCGGGGGATGATTCACAGTTGACGACACCGGTTCTAGCTAGGTCACCATGGCTCGCGTGGTTGCTGGGTCCGTCTCTCCACAGGTGCCAGACAGACGGCAG
>JBFFCR010000354.1:0-4579 GCA_041559855.1 Anaerolineae bacterium
ACCGGCGCAATGAGGTGTGGAATATCATTGTACCCCACCAACTCTACCATCTTGGGGTCGATCATCAGCATCTGAAGGTCGACCGGCGTATTGTTGACCAGCAGGCAGCAGATGATGGAATTCATGCACACGCTCTTGCCCGAGCCGGTGGCTCCGGCAATCAGCAAATGCGGCATCAAGCTGAGATCGACCGCCACAGCGGCCCCCGACACACCCTCGCCCAGCGCAAGGACCAGTCGCGAGTCGATGCGCTCGAACGCAGTGGATTCCATCACGCCGCGAAGCGACACGAGCGAGATCTCCTCGTTTGGCACCTCCAGACCCACGACCGACCGGCCAGGCACCGGCGCCTCGATGCGGAGGGGTGCGGCGGCCAGGGCCAGGGAGAGGTCGTCCGCCAGGCGAGCGATCCGGCCCACGCGCACACGCTGGAGCTGAACACCCCCTCCGGCGACCCGGCGCTCGATATACCCCGGATCCAGGCCGAACTGGGTGACGGTTGGGCCCTGGTTCACTTCTACAACATCCGCCGGAACGCCGAAACTCTCCAGCGTCTCCTCAATGATGCGCGTCTTCCGGCGCACATCGGTGTCTCCATAGGCCCTCGGCGATGCAGGATCCAGCAGGTCCATGGGCGGCAGGCTAGCATCAGCCGCACGGGGGCTGGTCTTTTTCCGGGGCTTTGGCTGCGCTTTACGTTTCTTGCGGGACTTGGCTTCCGCGGCTTCTGGCTCCTGTTCCCACCAGAGTACATCCTCTGTGTCGGGCACCACCGGCGTTCCAAGCTTCGTTGCGCGCCAGCGGCCTACAGCAGCCGAAACCCGTCGAACCTGATGCCACGCCCAATCCTGGATGTCTGCCCATGAGAGAGAAAGGAGAAGGTACAGCGAGAGCATCAAAAAGACGACCAGGACCAGGGAGCCAACCACAGTACCCAGCCCGTCCATGAGCAGCACAGCCAGCGCCCACCCAACGTAGCCGCCCCCGCGGCCCTCATACGCTGCCAGCCCAGCCTCGTCGGCGCCGGAGCGGACTACCAGCGGCGCATGGCTGGCTACCAGCACGACCAGCAGCAAAAGCTCAATTCCTACCAGAGTCTGCGGAGGCAATGCGAACCGATTGTACAAGGAAGGCACTAGCAAGCGCAGCCCCGCCACGGCCAAGCCGATGGTCACGGGAATGGCCAGCCAGCCAAACGCCTGGCTCACAAGGCCCACCCACCAGCCCAGGACCGAGCCTGTCGAGATGCCCAACAGACCAAAGAAGGTCACAATCGCAAGCAGAAACAGGCCCAGGCCCACGAACTGGCGCTGCGTTGGCGTCAGCCCTGGCGTCCACTCGCGCTTGCGGAGCCAGTCCTGCAGCCGCTGAGCGACGGAGGGCTGCTTCTTGGCTTTGCTTCCACGCCGGCCCATGGCTTACCCCTCACCTTGAAGGTGCTGCACGTCGTGCACCTGACGCAGGCTCAAGCCCAGGCGCTGCCTTTCCGGATCGACATTCAGCACGCAGACGCGAACGATGTCCCCCTCGCGCACAACGCTTCGCGGATGGGGAATGCTGCCGTCAGCAAGTTCAGAAACGTGTACGAGCCCCTCAACGCCTTCCTCAATCCTGACAAAGGCTCCAAAGCTCACTACGTTGGTGATGGTACCCTCAAGCAATTGCCCGGCATGGTAGCGCGACGCTACCTCTCTCCAGGGATTCGGGCGCATGCGTTTCAAACTCAGGGCAACGCGCCCCTCGTCCGGACTCACACCGAGCACAGAGACCTCCACGCTCTGTCCAGGCTCGAGGACATCGCCTGGATCGCGCACGCGATCCCACGACAGCTCTGAAATGTGAACCAGGCCTTCCACACCGCCCAGATCCACAAAAGCGCCAAAGGAGGTCAGATTGGTCACGACCCCTTCCCGGACATCGCCCGGTTGCAGGCTATGCAGGACGGTTGATGGCGCCACACTGGCAGCAGCCGCCCTTTCAGAGAACACCAATCTGTTCTGCCTTGGATCTACCTCTATCAGCCGCACAACAAGCGCTTCCCCTACGTAGCGGGCAAGCTCCTCAGCCCTCTGATGCAGGCTCTGACGAACAGGCATTTCAGTCAGATGAGATGCCGGGATGAAACCCTGCAAGCCGTTCCAGTTCACGAGAAGGCCGCCTCGATTCGCCCCAGAAACCACCAGGTTGTATACCTCGCCCTCGTCCATGGCCCGCTGCGCTGCCGCCCAGTCCTGTTTCGGAGCCGGATTGCTGCCATCACCTGGCGCATCCGGCTCTCCGGAGGCTGACAGCAATTCTGTTTCCAGAAAGCGAAAGATCTCTCGGGGCTCTGCGGGGGGAACGGTCTCTGGCGCGATCTCGCCTTGTTCCAGCAGCGCCTGCCAGTAGCCTTCATCCAGTGATGACCACTGCCCCGAATCATCCAACGGTATCTCTGCTGCACCCGTTGTACTCTCCATGCTTCCTCGCTTCGCTTCCAATGGCTCCTGGGAAGATTATACGGCAGTTGAAATGCGTTGTCAAGACGGCTCTAGGGTTCCTGGGGCGCCGCCGGATGGTTCTCATCCTTCGCGGCGGAGGCCCCGTCCTGTTCCAGGGTCGCCAGTGCCCTGGCGACTTCAGAGATCGCCACACGCTGTTTCCTGTACAGATCCGACTCGCTCATCGCAAGCCGCCCAGCCACATCACGCACCCGCAGGCCCCGCAGGAACTTGAGATCGAGGATGTTGTACAGCATCCACTCATTGGCCGTGCTCTTGCGTTCGCCAGCCGGGCGGATGAGCTCAATAGCCTGAGAAAGCACCGTGCGCAGGGCCAGCACAGGATTTCCGCCCAGCTCGCGTGCCGTCTCTGCCACGATCCGCAGCCCCAACAGGGGGCTTTCGGTGAGCTTGGGACCTCCCCAATAGTGACTCAGTGCATCTTTGACCCACTGTTGGAATTCGGGGGAATCGACAGGGCTAGACCCTATAAGCTCCATCGGCGGAGAACCGGCAAAACGAGTGGCATCCTGCCATCGATGCAGTTGCTCTATGTTGGGCAAGATTCGCTGCAACGTGTCAAAGACGTTCTGCTGTATGTAGCGATCCTCTAGCGCTTCCCGCGCCCGAGCCAGAAGCACGGACGCGATGCTCTCCTCCTCTGGCAAGAGAACGGGCTCCGGCGTTCGGGCCTCGACGCCTAGAATACCCAGGCGTACATCGCCCTGCTGGTTGTGGAGCGGCGCAAGCCAGAAACCGTTTACAGGAGAGAAGCTGCGATCCCGAGTCTGATCCTCCGTGGAAAGGATCAAGGCCGCCAGATCTCGTTCCTCAAGGAACTCCTGGATCGATCTCCTGTCGCCGCACAGAGCCTCCACACGGTGCTGGCCCCCGGCCAGCACGGCCACATAGCCCGTCCGCACCTGCAACAGGTCGCAGAGCGCCGCCAGCGTGTTCTCCAGGAAAGCACTCAGGTCAGCCGAGGTAAGGAGACGACGGTCGAGGGTCTGGATCCAGGCAATCTCGTCCCTATCCTGGCGGTAGATGAGCCGGTCGATGACCGGCTTGGCCCGGTTGATGGCCAACTGGAGGAGCACAACCACGCCCACCACGGCAAAGATCAACACCGTGTCGCGGGGCAGGCCAAGTATCTGCTGAACCTTGGGTACTGCAAGCATAGTAAAAATGACAATGGCCCCCACTACGGGTCCGCGCAGGAGATAGTGAATGAGATTGTGCTTGATTACCCGGTCAGGGGTCAGGGCGCCAAAGTAGGCAACGCTATAGGACATGAGCACAATCATCAACAGAACGCCGATGTTTCCCGCAAGCAGGAATATCTGGAGGAGATTGGACGGCAAGGGTGATTCGAGGCTGGTCACCACCATGTAGGGAAAGACTCCCAGGGCCGGCGCCACGGAAGCCAAACTCAGGTAGGTCATCCTCCGCCGTGATGCACGCGTCAGGCCGCGCTCCCGGGCCCGGCGCACGGTCACAGCGCCCCAGATCACTGCGATGGCAAAGTAGAGAGCAAATACCCAGAATAGCGGCCCTGCCGTCAGGTGAAAGGCCTGGGCCTCGAAGATGCCATCGTGTACCAACAGGTCGGAGAAGAGGACCAGGCCAAGAAATGCGGTGCTGGTGGCGTAGCAGAGCAAGACCGCAACTCCACGCCAGCGCGCCCGAAGGCCGGTCGTACGCAGGACGGCGTCGGAGAACTGGTGATAGGCAGCCGGTACAAATGCGATGCCGATCCACTGGAACCTGAGCCAACGTTCGGCCGCCACCGGGCTCTCGACCGCATACAGAACCACGTCACCGGCAAAGACGATGAGGACGAACACAAGCAAGGCACAAAAGGCCCGCGCCACCCGGCTGCGAAGGTTGTGGGTGAGAAGATACAGCAAGATTGAGAATGAGGTAAGAACAACCGTTGCCGATAGAAATTGGTTGACCAGGGTCAGGCTCGCAGTCACCCATCGTCCAACTTGTTCCATCGATGATCAACCCCGCATCGCCACTGTGCTAACGCTACCTACCAGATCAGCGCAAAGTCTGTACGAAAAAGAGTGCGATATCCTGATTTGTGTAGAAATGAT